>PWZG01000171.1 GCA_003567575.1 PVC group bacterium
CATCTCGGCCGTTTTACCCGCGTCTTGAATGCGCTCGAAGCGCGTTTAAAGCCGGACTTGACCTCACCTGCCCGATCCTGCTACATTTCCACCATGTCGATGATCCGCCTAAGGAGGAAAAGCGCTCATTCAGACCGGTTTCCGCGGGCGGGGGCCCGTGCCCCTGAAAAGCGATTTCTTATCAATATCACGGTTTCCATTCGCGATCATGCGGCGACCAGAACATGACCGGCGCCACGATACCGCCGGTGCCCAGCTCGGCCAGCCGGTCGTTGGTCACCTTGACGCTGACCGTGTTGACTTCGCCGAATCGTACCGCATCCGTCGCCAGGAAATCGAACGGTCGAAACGTGCCCGCCTCGCCTGGCAGTCCGTGTTTGGGTTCACGATTGGTGCCCAGCAACTGTCCGTTAACCCAGACCTTCGCGGCATTATCCACGCCGCCGAACCAGAGATAGATGGGACGTCCCTCGAATTCCGCCGGAATGGTCACGGTTTGCCGGTACCAGGCTTCGCCTTTATAATAGTGTAATCCTTGATCGGACCAGCTCAAGGAGGTGGTCTTTAGCGGCTGCCAGTTGCCGCCCAGGTCGCCGGGACGGTAATAACCGGCGATTTCACCGATTTTTGCAGGATCGATCAGGAAATCCCATTCGTCATTCAAGCCCTTGACCAAGTCGCCTTCGCTCACCGTCCGGCGCCCGCCGGTTTCCAGCGCGGGTAAAAAGAAACGGGCAAAGTAGGGTCCTCCGCTGCCACGCCCGCGGGGGGCGAGCCATCGCATATCGATCATCGCATCGGTCAATTCGATATAGTCCTCCAGAATGGCGCCGGCGGTCTCGTAATCGTGCCGGTTCCGCGCCGTCATGAGGTCCAAAAAAAGTTCCAGACGCCGGAAGGCATCGGAGATCATCCGTACGCGTTCGGCGTAGAGGCAATCGGTTTCAACGTCGGGCGCGGGTCCGTCCCGTCGCCGCATCGTCTCGCGCACACGCTGGAACCAACCGCTGCGGGTGCCGTTGATCGTTTCGGCGGCGCGCTCCAAATGACCACGCAAGACATCACGGCGCGGGGTATCGAAGATCGGAAAATACAAATAGCTGCAACCGGTGAAGTACGGCGTGTCGCGGAACGCGACTTCCAGATCCTCGAAATAGCGCCGCATCGGTTCCTGCGCCGGCCCGAAAAACTTTTCGTAGAAATCCGTCAAACGTCCATCAACGTCCACCCCGACATCCCACCACACCCTGGCGGCCAGATAGGGCGTGAGCGGCGTCGAAGCCCAGGACTGCTTGATCATCTGGACCCGCATGACGTTGATTCCCTTTTCGTGCAGGACGGGAATTTCGTTGCGAATCCGGTCGATCTGACTGTAGGGAAACTGGGGGCAGGCCAAGTTGTTGTAGTATCCGCGATAGGCCATTTCGTTGGGTTCGAAGGCGGCCCAGCCGTCGATGACATGTCGGAAAATGTGGCGATCCGGACTCATGGGATTGTCCATGCCACGCGTGCGGTCCAAGTCGATCGGCGCGAATACATGCACGATCCGCGGGTTGGGAACGAAGTTTTTGGGCGGCATCATGTAATTGTGGTAGACGTACCAGGCGATATGCAGATTCGGATAGTCCGCCTCGAGTTCCTCCAGCACCCGGTTAAAAAGCCATACGTAGCGGTCCGTTACCGCGGGAACGCCACCCAGCGGATCCCAGGCATCGCCGTCAAGTTCCAGGCAACCTTTGCACTGGCAGAAACCGCCGCCGTCATTCGGTCCCATACCGACATAAAACTTTTCATCGGTCGGTTCATAATTGTTTCGGATTGACTCAATGACAGCTTCCAGCGTGCCTTGCGCGTAATCACCTGAAATGCAGACCTGTCGCCCTTCGGTCCCTCTCGGGGGATTGCCGGGCAGGCCGTGCCTGCCGGTCGATTGCTCCCTGCCGCCCATCCGGTTGCGACGGAACCAGATTTCCGGCGTATCGCAGAACGTTCTCTGCAGACTGCGATACTCCATGGACGGCACCTGGACCGTCTGCTGATGCCCGATCCTGAGGGTTTGGTGATTGGGGATCACCGTACCGATATCATACGGCATGAACCAGCGCACCCCAAGCTGCTCCAACAATTCATAGGCGCCGAACAGCGTCCCTTCGGGATGGAGGCCCCGGATATTCACGCCCGTCTCATCGACAAACAAGGCAAACGATGAATAACTGTCGCCTTGCTCACGAATGGCCGATTCGAGCGCCGCGTCCGCCGCGCCGCCCAGGCGAATTGGCGCGACACCCTCGGGCACCGCATCGTCAGAGGCAAGGATGGAAAGTTCCGCCCCACTGATGCGCGCGATATGATCGCGCAACTCATCGGCGGCCGTGGTTTCGTCTTCGTGCGGCTCGGACGGCAGCACAATCACGGCATGCGTCTGCCCGTCGTCGGTTAACGCCAGGAAACCGCCGCCACGGGCGGTTAGGGTTGCCAGCAGCAAAAAAACAGGGATAAGAACACCCCACGAAATTGATCGCCGTTGAAAGCCTGTTTTGTCTTTTCCATCACACATAATATCCTTTCCAGTGGTAACCTTCGTTTCGCTTGGTTGCTTTCAGAAATATCATATCAGGCCGCAAGCGACTGTTCAATGTCATTTTTTCATGCTTTGCCCGATTGAGAAGAACGGAATACGACAAAATCATTTTGCGACAAGGCAACCTGGAGATGGTTGCGTATCGAGGAGGAAACCGGCGAAAGTCGGAACAAGCCTCCCTGGGTAAGGTTTAGTCAACCGCCCAGTAGTGAAAAGACTGAAACTCGAAAG
>PWZG01000524.1 GCA_003567575.1 PVC group bacterium
CCAACATGCCTTGTGCAACGCCCATCTGCTGCGCGAACTGACCTTCCTGTGGGAGGAACAAAAACAAGTCTGGGCCGAGAAGATGATCGATCTGTTACTGACGATCAAAACTGCCGTCGAAACGGCCCGAACCGACGGCGCCAACGCGCTACGGCTATCTGAACAAAAGACGTTCCGGAGGCGTTACCAGCGCATCATAAAAGCAGGATATCTTCAGAAAACGGCATCAACGCTTTGGATGCGCTGTTGCGTGTATTCGCCGGAAACCCGTTCGCGCCTACGCTCGATTCGTCATAAAACTATTCCCAGCCTTCTCATGTTTTCATTCAGGTGGCCGCCCGCTTTGGGGCGGCTACCTGAACTGTTACATTTGTTCAGTAATAATAGGGTTTTACGGGTTGGCACGCCCACGGGGAGTCGAACCCCGCTTTTCAGGATGAAAACCTGATGTCCTAACCGATAGACGATGGGCGCACAACCGCTGTCGAATCGATATTTATAGCAAATGGGTTGGCAAATTGCAAGCCTGAAATATTGGCCTGAAAAATTGACCGGCAGGGAAAGGGCAGGTAATATAATCATGCGATGGATCATTGATGGCAACAATCTGCTGCATCGCATTGCGCCGTTGCAACAAATGCTTGCACGGGATGCGGAACAAGCGCGACAAAATTTATTAAGCATGCTTGCCGGGATACTTGGCATTGCGGGAGTGGACGAAATCGTGCTGGTATTTGACGGACGCGGTGATCGTGTCGGCCGCTTGAATCCGTTGCCGGGCTTGACGGTGTTGTATTCGTCCGATAAGTTAAGCGCCGACGCAGTGATCGAAAGGTTGGTATCGTCGGCTGATGAACCTTCCCGGTGGCGCGTGGTGACGTCCGACCGCATGGAACGTGAGACGGCGCATGCCGCCGGGGCTGAAACCATGGGTTGCGGTGATTTTATTGATTGGATGGAACAACAGCAGCGGAACTTGCAAGGCAGTCTGGCACAACGCCGCCGCCGTGAAGTTCCGCCGACACTGGGCGATTTGTTCCCGAAGGGATATGGTGGAAACAAGCAAAGATCATAGCTGTCAATCCATCCCTGATACGAGTGTGCCGGAGGTGCGACCGGGATATTACCGGTTCGTGATCGAGGGGATTCTGTTTTTTACCTACGTGGTGTTTGGCTTGACGTGGTCAGCGGCGGGCGCTTTTCTCAAAGAAATTATGGAGCAGATGGATTTGTCCCTGTCGCGGGCGGGTTTCATCAATACCAGCGTCAGTCTGGCCAAGATATTTGGTCCGGCTGCTGCTGGTCTTATTCTTGGTGGTCTGGGTCTTAAACGGGCGTTTCTGCTGGCGTCGGGATTGATCTGCATGGGTGTTCTGGCGCCGTTCGCCACCAGTTTTGTGACTTTGCTGCTGGCCCGTTTCGCCATGGGTTTGGGTGGCGCGCTGGTCGTCGTCTACTTCACGCCACTGGTCATGGAATGGTTCGAACCAGGCGAGAGGGAATGGATTAACGGCATGAATTATGTGTCCATCAGTCTCGGGATGATGCTGGGTTTGATCGTTACCCGGCCGTTGATGGCTGCTTGCGGCGGTTCATGGAAATGGGTTTTGTCGATATACAGCATGATCTCGGTGGTGTTGTTCGTTGCCTGGGCGGTTTTGGGAAGGGAAAGTCTCCGGGGACGGCACGGTCGCCCCTCCGGCGACCCTCAGCGGCGGGCGCCTGAACCCGTTGTGCGGCGGCCGCGGGACCATCTCTGTTTCAGGATATTGCTGGATGCGGATGCCTGGAAGATGGTATTCACCTATGGTGGTCTGCTTTCGTTGTATCTGGTGATCATTACTTATCTTCCAACATTTTACCGGGTCAGCGACCGGTTCGCGTCCGGTTCCGCGGTCCATGTCGCGCCCTCATTGGTCATGTTTGCCGGTATCCCCGCCACGATCATGGGTGTCTGGTTGTCTCGCAAAAGCGGGTTGCGGGTGCCATATGTCCGCATTTCCGGGATGCTTCTGATTCCCGGTGCGCTGGGACTTTTTGTTTTCCAGAATTCGGCCTTGGTGCTTGTCAGCGCCGTGGTGTGTGGGTTCGGTATGTTTCTATGGCGTTCGGCGTTTTTCACTATTCCGCAGGAATTACCCGGCAATACCCCGCGCCGCGCCGGTTACATGATGGGACTGTTCTGGTCGGCGTCCTATATTATTGCCACCGTTAATACATATCTTGTCGGAGTTATCGTGGATTTTACCGGCGTTTATCAGTGGGGACTTTATTACATTACCATGGTCAGCTCCTCGATGCTGATCGGTTCCTTCATTCTGCCCGAGACCGGGCCCGGCCGGCGGCGTTGATTTTGGGCGCGCTTGTAATCATTTTGCCGGAGTGCTATGATTATGGGGCAAGCAACCGAAGTCCAGTTCGCCGGAGGCCCCGCGCGGGCGGGACGGCGTAAAGGTTGCCCTGGAATGTAAGAGAACCTGTATGTGGGGCCTTCTAAAACCGCATCGTTACGTGTCAAGGAACATTTGCACGGGCCGAATTCTTGTAACCTATAATCTAATTCTTCCTTAAGTGCCTGCATATACGCCGTATACATTGTTTCAAGCCCCCGAGACTCCGCATACGGGAAGGTTTTTTTCGTAGAAACGACAAAATTATTATGTGAAAATAATTTCGGAGAGGGATTTGATGTTGAAAATCATGGCCCATGAGGTCGAAAAGACCCGAAAACCAAACATTTCTTTCATTATTTTGTCGAAGAATGATTTTGTCGCATTCAGGTCTTCTCAACCAGGCGAGGTTTGAA
>PWZG01000232.1 GCA_003567575.1 PVC group bacterium
CGGCGCGGAAGTCGCGCTCGCCGACCACGCCGGGCATCCGGTGCTGTTCCTGTTCGCCCGTCCGGACGACGAAGCCTCCGAAGCTAAGCTTTCGGATATCGCCCTGATCCACGATTACTACGCGGAAAGCGAACTGCGCATCGTGGCGGCGGTAGCGGGTCTAAACGGCGACGAGGCAGCCGAATACGCCGAGGACTTGTGGCTGGACTACCCGCTCTACGGCGATCCGGATGGGGAAACGGCGCGGCGCTACGGCGTCCGGGAGTTTCCCGCCGTCGTGATTCTCGACAACGAGCACGCCGTCCGCCACCGGGGTCCTTATCCGCCCGACGAAGCCTTGCGCCGCGAATTGCTGGCATGGATGGATGAGAAGGTCTTTTTCGTCACCGGCCGCCAATTCGAGTTCGAGCCCAACATCATCAGCGTCGACAAGGGCGACCGGGTCCTGCTGAAACTCATTGCCGAAGACGTCGCCCACGGCATCTACATTGACGGCTATGAACGCTACGTCAAACAGCGGATCGACCGCGAAGGCAATGTCGTCGCGCCGGAAGACGCCGGCCATCATATCCTGCCGGGCGAAATGGGGTTGGTCCGCTTCACGGCGGACAAAGCCGGTCGTTTCTCGTTGCGCTGCGCGGCGACCTGCGCCAATTTTCATCCGTACATGTACGGTTGGCTGCGCGTGAAACCGAACGTCCGCTTTCCCGTGTCGGCGCTGCTGGCGCTGTTGCTGGTCGGCGTCTCGGTCGTCTGGTTCGGCGGCAACGGAAGGCGCGATCGCATCCTGAGCCTTTTTCCCATCGCCGGGCGCTTCGAGTTGACCCGCTATCCGCTTGTGCGGAAAATGCTGAAAAGCCGTTGGCCGCGTTTTCTGGCGATGATTGTCACGACCTTCTTTTTCACGGTGATTCTGGTCTCCTGCTTCACTGGGGGTTTGATCGCCGGTAATTTCAATTTCGGCATTATGTTCGTCTGGATACTCTGGTTCGTGCTCCTGATTATGGTCATGGTGCCGTTTTGCTCGCGTGTTTTCTGCAGCGTATGCCCGTTGCCGCTGCTCGGAACGTGGCTGCAACGCCGTTCGCTGATGGGCGTGAAGGACAGACTTTACGGGTTGAATCGGAAATTTCCGAAAGCCCTGCAAAACATGTGGATGGTGAATTTCCTGTTTCTGGGTGTGACCTTTTTCAACGGCTATCTGACAACGCTGCCGATCGCGTCGTTTGTCATGTTCGCGGGCATCATCGTCGGCGCCACGATTATCATGTTCGTGTTCGAAAAGCGGATCTGGTGCCGGTACGTCTGTCCGGTCGGCGGGTTCCAGGGGCTCTATTCCAACGCCGCCACGCTCGAGGTCCGCTGCAAGGATCCCGAGGTGTGCAACCGGATTAAACCCGGCAAGGAATACACGTTCGAGAACGGCATCGCCGCCTGCCGCCTGTCCTGTCCGGCAGGCGTGGACGCCTCCAGCTATGTGGCCTTGATCCATGCGGGCAAGTACGAACGCGCGCTGGAGGTCATTCGCGAAGCGATGCCCTTCCCGGGCGTGTGCGGACGAGTCTGTCCGGCGCCATGCGAAACGGAATGCTCCCGCAAACGCCTCGATCAGCCGATCGCGATCCGGGCGCTGAAACGCTTCGTGGCCGACCGGATCGGTCGCAAAGGGGATACACCCAAGCCGTTCGTGCCCGCCTATTCGGAGAAGGTCGCCGTGATCGGTTCCGGCCCGGCCGGGTTGACCTGCGCGTACTATCTGGCGAAAAGCGGTTACGCAGCGACCGTGTACGAGTCGCAACCGGTTATCGGCGGGATGTTCAAAACCGGCCTGCCGGATTTCCATCTGCCCAAAGACATTGTCGATCGTGAAATCGGGCATATCGAAAACGCCGGCGTCAAGTTCGTTCCCAATACGGCGGTGGGCAAGCATATTTCCTTCGCGTCGCTGCGCCGGGAATACCAGGCCGTTTTCATCGCGGCGGGCGCCTCTCAAGCCCGGCGGCTGAAATTGGAAGGGGAAGACCTGGACGGGGTGTCCACGGCGATCGACCTGCTGCGCGATGTGAATACCGGCGGGAAGCCCGCCATGGGCGAGAAAGTCGTCGTCCTCGGCGGCGGCAAAACCGCCGTCGATGCGGCGCGAACGGCCCTGCGACTGGGCGCGCAAGAGGCCGTCTGCCTGGAACTGCAGTCACTGCGGGACTTGCCGCCTCTGGAGAAACAGGCCAGCGAAGAGGGGGTGAGCGTCCGCTATCTGACCGCGCCGGTGAAAATACTGGGCAGTGACGGCAAGGTCACTTCCGTGCTTTGTCAACATATGCAAAAAGTCGAGGCGGACACGTCCGCGGGCGGAGCGGAATTCACGGCTGTCGAAGGATCCGAAACGCTGATTTCGGCCGACACCGTCATTGTCGCCGTCGGCCAATATTCCGACATCTCTTTCCTGCCGGATGAGCTGCACGTCGGCGACCGGGGTACGATCGTCGTGGACGAAGAAACCATGGCGACCAATCTGCCCGGCGTTTTCGCCGGCGGCGATGTGGTCAGCGGACCGGATGTCTTCGTCAATGCCGTAAAACAGGGCCGGACGGCGGCGCTCTCGATCGCGCGCCATCTGCGGGGCGCGACCATCGAGCCGGTATCCTTGCACCCGAGCGCCAGGCAGACGGACGATCTGCCGCTCTACTCCATCGAACATCGCGACCGGGTCGAACCGGAATGTCTGCCGACCGAGCGAAGACTGGAGAACTTCGAGGAAGTCGAGCAGGTATTCACGGAAAAAATGGCGCGCGAAGAAGCCGCC
>PWZG01000094.1 GCA_003567575.1 PVC group bacterium
AAGAAATCGTGTTGCGTAGTCGTGCCGCGTAATCGTCGTCCGATTCCAGGGAAAAGAAAACGGAGCACGATTACGGAGCACGATTACGGGACACGATTACGGGACACGAGGATGGAACAAGAGAAGGCCGCAAGAAATCGTGTTGCGTAATCGTGCCGCGTAATCGTCGCCCGATTCCAGGAAAAGAAAACGGAGCACGATTACGAGACACGATTACGGAGCACGATTACGGCAGACGATGGGGATTCCTCTTATCGTAATCCGGAATTGGAACCCAAGAACGCAGCTCACGCACGCGTTCGAAGGCCTTTTGCGCACCGCTTCGATCATTCATTTTCATCCGTAACTGTCCGACTTCATACCAGAGCAGGTAGTTATTCGGGTCCAATTGGGCCGCGCGGGTGATGGCGTCTTCGCCGAGACGGGCCGCATCCCAGGTTTGCGCGAAAAAACATCGGCGCCCGAATTCGTACCATGCCTGCCAGGACGTTGGCGCCCAGGCAACGACATGCATCAGCTCCGGCAGCGACGCGTGCGGCAACGCATGGGGATTATCGCTGCGATGCATACTGCGCCATGCCGGGGCCACCATCAAAACAACGGCGATGCACCATGCGGCGGAACGCCAACCGGTGGCCGGCGCCCCGTCGCGGTTCACGAAGGTTAACGGCGCCGGTAAAGCGAAAGACGCCAACGAAGCCAGAACGACGGCATACAACGGGATGAGATGCGGAAAATCGACCATTCCATGGACTGCCGCAACCGTGACTGCGCCAAGCGTCACCCCGACAAATAGATTCCTGTCGGGCGGCGGCGTTCCGGCGCCGGCGGCGTCCGGCGCTGACGTATCTCCCGCGTGGTTCCGTCCGATTTTCATACCCAGCGCCCGTAGCCAAGCCAGCGCCCAGGCCGCCGCCAGTATCGTCCCAACGATTCCGGTCTCAGCTAATAATTGCAGATATTGATTGGAAGAATGGGTTCGCGATTCGCGATGCGAACCGACACGATGCTGCGGATAAACCGTGCGCAACGCATTCGCGCCAGCGCCGATCACCGGATAATGCCGCCAAATAATCAAGGTGTCTCGCCACGCTTCAAAGCGGGTTTGCGCACTGAGCGCGGTCAAAGGATGCCGTACCCCCTCCCCCAGGCGCGCGCGCACCGCCGCCGGCGCCCGCCACAGGATGCCGGCGGTCAACAGGAAGCCGAAAGCCAGGATGAAAATTGCCGACCCTATCCATTGCCGGCGTTCGTGACGACGGCTGCCGTCACGAGATGGCGCGATCGACGGATGGCGGCCATCCGATGGGGCCGCGCCAGGAAACACGGCGCGATAGAGCATCCATAATGCCACAACGACGACGCCGGATACAAACGCCAGAACGCCACCCCGAGATTGCGACATGATAAGTGACGACACCATGACGCAAACGGCCGCCAGCATAAGAACGGCATGTACCCAGCGCCGCGCGGCAACATCGTCAACCAACACCACCATTGCCGGCACGGATATCAACGCCAGGAAACCGGCGTAATGGTTGCGATTGGCAAAACACGCCATCGGTCCCGGTTGCGAGACAGGGATGGGAATCGTCCACCAAAGCGTATGGCCCTGCGGCACAAGCGTCTGTCCGATATGACCGGCGCCGGCAATCAAAACGCCGATCAGCACAAGAAAGCGCAGATAGCCACGCCGCGGTCCCATGCCCATGCGGGACATAAGCATGCCAACCGAAAGTACACAGGCCGCCAACACCACAATTCGTAACGTACCGCCGACATTACGGCTTAACGCAAACCGACGCACCGGCGTCGCGAGCAGATCCAGTTGCGCCGCCTGTTCAAACCGGGCCAACGCTTCCAGGTTCTGGCCGTAACGAAGAGTTCCGTGAAACACGCTGAAATTTATGGAAACCGGTATCGTCGTTATAAACAAAAACGCCAGGAAAACGCCACCCGCGCAAGCCGCCGCCCGCACGTGGCGCGACACATTGTCACGTTGTCCCAACGCCACCACGATCCACACCAAGGCGGTCAACCCGGCAGCCACCGTCGCCGCTCCCGGCACGACACCACCGCCCATAACCGCCAACCAGATTACCGTCAATGACAGCGTCCACGCCGCAATGCGACCCGTTTCGTATGTTTTATTGCTGTTGCGGAGCGATTCCATGGTGGTTCGCGGTTCAGTCCGGCCTCTGGGCAAGACCAGATTTTTCGGAGTGTCTGAGAAAAACATCGAATATCCAACATCGAACGCGGAGGAGCATAAGTTGCCGGAGTCCCGTATTACGCTAATTTCGATGTTCGATGTTCTCAGAGACGAGTGGGGGCCCCTGGGCGCGGCACCCAGGTTTTTCGGGACATGAGAGAACGGAGCACGATTACGGGCGACGATTACGGGACACGATGATGGAATACGAGGAGGCCGCAGGCAATCGTGTTGCGTAATCGTGCCGCGTAATCGTTGACCGGTTTTCCCGTGTTTTCAGACAATGGTAAAGATTACGGCAAAGACAAAGTGGCATCCGTCTACCCTTCGTCTTTACCCTAATCTTTACCTTTGTCGGTCGCTTTTGCGATCATTGTCGGGGAGACTGAAAAGACAAAGATCGACGATCGCGACGACGATAACCGGTCACGGATCTTGCTGGCCACGGATGCCTCTCAAGATCCTGTAACCGTTCACGGTTCAACGGTTCAAAGGTTCAGAGGTTTTTTTCGGAGTTTTCGTAAAAACGGTCAATCCCGCGTCAGGATATTACAGTTTTTTGTTTGTTTCCGGCCAAGGTTGCCAC
>PWZG01000208.1 GCA_003567575.1 PVC group bacterium
GCTCGGTATGGTGCCGGGCCATTGATCGAAGCGGGAAGGCCAAGATATCATGTGTGCCCCTGGTCGGGCCTCAAGGTATTTACCTTGCAAAACGCCCTGCGGAGCAAGCCGTCAGGCGCAGCTTCGCAGGGGGTTTTGCAAGAGCCTCAGTATCCAAACAATGAAAAGGAGCAAACGGATGGCCTCTACAAGCAGACAAACTAAAACCAACGCAAAGGGGTTGAAGCGCATGGATTGGAAGCGATATGGCGTTGGCGCAATAGGACTCGCCGGCCTTGTATTGATGCTCGCCGCTCGCGCGCATGGCATGGCTGCCAGGGGCGCCGACGGCGGCGAAGTGACCCTGGCCGAGAACGGCAGGGCGCGCACCGTGATCGTCGTGCCGCCGGATGTCATGACCTGGGAAGGGCATGACCGGCCCGTTCGTGGAGAGTTTATGGCGGACGCCATCCGCTCACGCTGGGACAACCGCCGCGATTCCATCCTGGATCTGGCGCATTATCTCGGCAAAATGATCGGCGATGAAGTTGAAATCGTCGAAGCCCTGCCCGACGGCGATCCGCGCGTTCCAATCTACATCGATACGGCCGCCGAACCGGTATTCGGTCCGGTGGGCATCAGCATGGCGAAACGATTCGGCTTTCGCGTCGTCGCCGATACTCGCCGCGGAATCGGACTTTTCGGAGAAGCCGAATGCGGTACCAGTTACGCGATTTACGAGTTCCTGCACAATCTGGGATGCCGCTGGTTCATGCCGTCCGAAATGGGTGAAGTGGTTCCCGAAACCCCGGATTTGACCGTGGCGGTGATGGACGAACAACGCGCGCCGGCCACCGAATACCGCCGCTTTCAGGGGCGTTTGGGCGACAACGATTTCCGGCGCCGCAACCGCATGGGCCTTGGCTCGGATCGGCTGCGGGAGATGCATGCCCTGGAAGGATACATCTCCAACGCGCAACTTGAAGAGAATCCCGAGTGGCGTAAACATAATGCCGACGGCACCCCGCGCAGCCGCCGTTTCCGCTGGACCCGCGAGGACGTGGCGCATGCCATCGCGGACCGGATTATCGAACAATTGGACGACGATTACCGCCCGTCCGTCTCGCTTTCTCCAGGCGATTACGTTCGCTATACCGAAGATCCCGAGGAACGCAAACACGATCCCGAACCGCGCGTCTGGGAACCGGCGGCCGGCCGCTGGTCGGTCACCGACCGGCTTTACATGCTGGCCAACCGCGTGGCCGAACGGGTTGGCGAAAAATATCCCGACGTTTTGTTCGGCGTATATGCCTACGTCAACTACAACATGCCGCCCGGCCGCGAACGGGTGCATCCGAACGTGATCCCGGTCATCGCGCCGATCGATTTCAACCGTCATCATCCGATGACCTGGACCAATCATCCCAACGAATTCTGGCTGCGCGATATGCTGGAAGGCTGGAGCCAAAAAGCGGATCGGATCGGCTATTACGCCTACGGTATGAACCTGGCCGAGCTGTCCGCGCCCTGTCCGTTCATCACCAAATGGAGCGTCGATCTGCCGATCATCATGCAGAACAATACGGCCTTCTGGATGGCAGAATCGATGAACGGCTGGGAGTCGATGATGCCCGGCCACTATCTCAGTTTCCGGCTGACCTTCGATCCGACCGAAGATCCGGCGGAAATCCTGGAGGACATGTGGACGCGCTTCTATGGCGCGGCAGCCGATCCGATGGGCCGTTACTGGCATCATGTCGATCGCGCCTGGATCGAAGCCGAAGAATTTGCCGGCTGCGGATTCGGCTATCTGCGCATATTCACCCCCGAGGTCATGCAAAAAGCGCGCGCCCTGATCGATGAAGCGCTGGCTGCCAGCGAAACCGAGATGGAAACCCGGCGGGTACGGCTGATCGACGAAACCTTCGCCCTGTTCGAATTGTTCATGAAAATGCGCCAGGACTTCGCCGCCGCCGATTTCGCGACCATCGGCGCGGATCTCGACCAATGGCGCGAAACCCTGGCCGAATTGCAGGAGCGCTACCGGCGTCCGCAATATGTGCTTTTCGAACGGAATGTCCGGCGCTACGTTGATCGCATGTACGGCGAAGCCTACGAGGCCGCGGCCCGGATGGCCGCCGAATACGAACGCCACGGTACGCCGATGCTGGAATGGAAATGGAAACATAATCCCGACGAGGAAGAAGCCGCGCTGCCCTGGACCGCGCCCGACTACGAAGACAGCCACTGGCCCAGCAAACATGTGGTGCGCGATACCTGGTCATCCATCGGACATCATAACACATTGACCGATCGCGCCGCGGATGAATCCGGACGCATGGTCTATCGGGCATCGCAGCAACTGGATGCCGTGCCGGACGGCAAACGCGTCTGGCTTTGGATCGGATCGACCGACGGCAGCGCCAAGGTCTATGTCAACGGCGAACACGTGCCCTGGGTCGATGGTCGCGGTAACGAACGGCTGTTCTCGAATTATGCCCGCGCCGCAAGCTGGGATGTCACCGATCAGCTCAAGACCGGCGAGAATCGGTTTGCCATTCTGGCCGAACGGCTGCGCCTCAACGAACTCGGTACCGGCGGCCTGATGGGTCCGGTGGTGCTGTACAAGGGGAGCGAGACGGAAGACTGAAGACCATAGACCTGTCGACATCCGTCGATCCCGTCGATTCCTGTCGATCCTGTCGCAAAATACTGAAGAGATTAAGAGAGGAGGCTTAGAACCGCTGAACCGTGAACCGTGAACCGTGAACCGTGAACCTTCAACCGTGAACCGTGAACCGTGAACCGTGAAC
>PWZG01000423.1 GCA_003567575.1 PVC group bacterium
GTAATCGTCGCCCGTACGCGTCCACCGGTCCCCCACCCGTTCTCTCAAACGAGTGTGGCCTCGTGATTTTCGCGGCGAAAATCAGGTTTTTCGGGGCAGATAGACCAAAATGTTATGTTTAGTTTTTCCAGTGGTTTACGAATGTTCTCTCAAACGAGTCGGGCCTCTGAGCGCGGCGCTCAGGTCTTTCGGGGGTAAGAGAGAACTTGGGTCTAACGACATGTCCTTGCAAAGCAAAATCAGGCCTTTATGGTAAAACTTCGTAACATTTCAGGTTCCAACTCAAAAGCGCGGGCTGGTCTGATGTCAATTCGTTCGCATTTTTGTTTCACTAAGTCCTCATGCGGCTCAGCGGGAGCTTCGCCCTCCAAGTTGACGGATTTTGCGGCTCAAGCCAGCCTTGAGCTTCTTCTGGAGGGCGAATCTCCTGATGAGCCGTAGAGGACGGGATGAAACAGCATAGAGAACAAATTGAGAATTGCTGGTACCTGAGTCGTAACAAAACTTCATAAAAATTCCGGCGGGGTTGTCGAGTGGCGCTTTATCTGTTATGATAATCGGCCATGTTACGGATTACCGGCGGATTAATTAAGGGCCGGCAGATCGCCGTCCCTACACGTGCGGTATTCCGGCCGACGCAGCAAAGGGGGCGTGAAGCATTGTTCTCAATGCTGGCCGACAAAATTCGGGGTTGCCGTTTTCTCGACTTGTTTGCCGGTTCCGGGATTGTCGCGCTGGAAGCGTGGAGTCGTGGTGCAAAGGACGTGACGATGGTTGATCGCGACCGGCGTGGATGTCGGATCATGCGTGGTTGCGTGGATCGCTTAATGCCCCAGGACGGCGCGTTGAGTGCGCCGCGGATTGTGTGTGACGATGTGCAGCGTTATTTAAGGCGTATCGCCGGCAATAGAACGGTAACCGGCGGTGGCGGCGATATCGTTTTTGCCGATCCGCCGTATGCGGATGGCGGCGACGGTTTCTGGGAAGAGCGCCTTGCTTCGTTACTTGTTGTGGCCGGCCGTCCGGCGCGCGGCGGTTTGTGGATCATGGAATCGGCAGCGCGTACCGAACCGGCGGTGTCGCCGCTCTGGACGGTGGTCGACAACCGGATTTATGGCGATACGCGGCTGACGTTTTACCGCATGTCGTGATGGGTAAGAATGGGAGAAAGACGATGAAACAGGCGATTTACGCGGGAACATTCGATCCGGTCACATTGGGACATACCGATTTGATAGGGCGGGCAGCGAAGATGTTTGACCGCCTGATTTTGGCGGTGGCGGAACAGTCGCGCAAACATACCCTTTTTACGCTGGAAGAAAGGAAGGAAATGGCAACGCTGGCGACCGCCGACTTTCCGGGAGTTGAAGTGCGCAGTTTCAGCGGGCTGTTGGTGGAATACGCCCGTCAACTTAATATGGATATTCTTGTTCGCGGGTTGCGGGCGTTTTCCGATTTCGAGTACGAGTTTCAGATGGCGTTGACAAATCGCAAGCTGGCGCCTGAAATCGAAACGGTGTTTTTGATGCCGACGGAAACTTTCAGCTATTTGAATTCCAGTTCAGTGCGTGAGATATTGGAATGCGACGGCGATCCGCGCGGTTTTGTCACGGAACCGGTGTTGGCGTATCTGAAGAAATTGAATGTTGCCGAACGATTCCGCGCCTTGCGCGAAGCCACCCGGCGCACGGCGCTCGGTGGCGGCGCGACGAATGCCGTCTGTGGAACGCGCGATAAAACACAAGGATCGTCCCCATGATCATTCAGATTGACCGGATTCCATGGGAAGGTCTCGATGTTCACGGCGAACTGCCGGCGGCTGTTATGGAATTGGAGAACGAGACAGACCATATTCGAACGCGGGCACCGATTGTCTGCCGGTTGCATGCGCGTATTGTCGCGCATGAAGTATTGGTGCGCGGTTCCTTGTCGGTGAAAATACGGTTCTCATGCTCGCGCTGCGGCGAGTTTTTTACCACGACAATACACGAACCGGATTTCCAGGAGATTTATCCGTTCAGCGATCCGCATGAAACGTTGGACTTGACTTGTGACGTCCGGGAATCTATTATGCTTGCCTTTCCGTCGTTTCCTCGGTGCGAGAAAACGTGCGGGGGATTGTGTCCGCGGTGCGGAACGAACCTAAATCGTTCAAGCTGCGCTTGCAGCGAATCGCCCCGGGATGATCGGTGGGCGGCATTGGATTTGATTCCGGACCGGCAAAACGCAGACACCCGGACTTAATGGAGGTTTTTAGATATGGCGGTACCAAAAAGAAAAATGTCGAAGAGTCGGATGCGTAGCCGAAAACGCTCGCATCGCGTCATTGTGCCAACTACGGCGCCGTGCCCGCAATGTGGATCGGCGCGGCAGCCTCACCGGCTATGTCCATCCTGCGGCTATTATCGAGGGCGGCAGGTAATGACAATCGCCGCCGACTGAAATGCGCATCGTCATCGATGCCATGGGCGGCGATTATGCGCCTGAGAAAGTTGTTGCCGGCGCGGTACAGGCTGCCGGGGAATTGCACGCGATCGAGCGGTTGATCCTGGTTGGCGATGAGACCGCGGTGCGACGTGAACTCAAGCGTCACGCATCGGTGTCTCCCAAGATCGTCGTGTATCATTCGACGGAAGTCGTGGGAATGGAGGAAGCGCCGGCGCAGGCCATCCGTCGTAAAAAAGACAGCTCGATCGGGCGCGCAGTCGATTTAGTCAAGCGCGGTGAAGCCGACGCCGTAGTCTCGGCAGGGAATACCGGGGCGGTCGTTGTGGCGGCGTCGCTGAAATTA
>PWZG01000025.1 GCA_003567575.1 PVC group bacterium
CTGACCACCTGCAATATCTCCTTGCGCCGGCCGATAACCGGCGACAGCAAACCGTCACGGGCGGCTTGGGTTAAATCCCTGCCGAATCGTTCCAGAATGCCCGACTTTGCGGCATCCTCGTTACCTTTGGATTGTCCGCCGCGTACATCGGGAATGCTGTGAAGCTTTTCCAGGGCTGCGGTTTTTAGGTTTTCAAGGGAAACGCCCATATCGGACAGGGTCTTGATGGTGGGCGAATCGGATTCCTGTAATATGGCGAGAAAGAGCGTGCCAGAATGAATGGCATTCGTGCCCGCCGCCTCGGAAAATTTGGCCGCGTTAGCGAACAGTGATCGTGTACGTTCCGATCGATGCATGACCGCACCGGTATTATATGCGTGGTCGCCGACGCCCAAAAACACGCGTAGCTTTCGACGAAACGCCGCTGGGTTCACACCGACGGATTCCAGTACATTGGTTGTGAATTGTAAATCGGCGATCAAGGCTTCGGTGTCATATCCGCGGGCCTGAGCCACCCGCATGGCGTCCTCACGGCAGCATTCCTTGCCTTTGGTCAAGGCTTCCATGAAATGTTCCGGCTCCACGAAGCGATTACGCGCTACAATCGCTTCCTGCACTGCCAGCCGCCAAAACAACTGAATGGCCGCGCTATGCTTTATCATTATGGTGTCCTTTTACGTTCCGGTGTTTTGCGTGGCCCTTTGTTTTGCCGTAATTGCGTACGCCAGGGCACCGGCCTATCGATCAATCGATATCTCATGTTGTCTTTTCTTCTTTGCGCCTTCGCGCCTTTGCGTGAGATCTTTCATTTCGGAAATTGCCCACGCATCCCCTGTTGCAATGATTCGCCTTGGCGCCGCCGATCATGATAACCAACGCCGTCAGGTTATCCGGACCACCCGCCCGCTTACCCGCATCAATCAGTGCGCGGCAAATGGCATCCGGATCATCCTGATCACTCATGATCGATTGAATATCCGCATCCGACACCCCCCCCCAAAGACCGTCCGTACATAACAACAGACGATCGGCGGATTGCAGTTTGAGGCCATGCGTTTCAGGGTCGACTTCAGCCTCCATGCCAACGTAGCGGGTTAAACGACCTTTTGCCGGATGATCGTCGGCTTCACGGGGTGTAATTTCGCCATGCCGTAAAAGATAGCCGACGATTGAATGATCATTGGTCAACTGCCTTAGCAAGCCACGCCGTAAAAGATAGGCGCGGCTGTCGCCCATATTAACAAGATGGACATAACGCCCGACAATCCACGCCGCCACCGTGGTCGTACCCATGGCTTTCCGGTCAACTCGATCCTTGCCGGCGTCATAAACATGGCGGCTGATCTTGGCAAGGCAATCGGCCATCAGCGTCCGAGGTGACGTGGACCGGCGTCCATTTGAAGCGGATTGATTACTCATTCGTTGCGCGATCAGTTCCGGAAATTCGTCGATCACCATTTGGGACGCGATATCACCGGCGGCATGACCGCCAACACCATCCGTAACGACAAACAGACCGGTGTCGGTATCCGCATAAAACGCATCCTCGTTATGCTCACGAACGCAACCCGTATCCGTGAGTCCGGCTGCGAGGATTGAGCTATTTATGTTTTGCTGCATTATTCATCTCACGCAAAGACGCCAAGACGCAAAGTTGAAGAAAGTAACAAGAGTTATTTAATTTTCCGGCATGCCGTTTGCAATCCGTTGAATGCCTTGTTTGATCAGCGGCGCCCCGAAATTGACAAGCAAGCCCAAGCGCTTGCCGCTTAATCGCAAGTAGGTCAATAATTGTTTCTGATGAACGGGCATTACGGTCTCGACGGATTTCAATTCTACCAGCACCAATTCCTCGACGTTCAAGTCAATCCTGTATGCATCATCGACATGCAACTCATCGTAATCGATCCCTACAGCGGCTTGCCGGACGACACGGAGTCCGCGTTTTTTCAATTCATATTCCAGAACTGTTTCATACACAGATTCCAGAAGCCCCGGTCCCAATCGTGTATGTACTTGATATGCCGCATCGACAATAATGGTAGCCACCTCATTTTCCGTCATCGCCCTCTTTGCCCCTTTCATCAAGTGATGGTTGCTCCTCAGAATACTCACGCACGGACGTCTTGTTTGTCTTTCCTTTGCGTCTTCGCGCCTTTGCGTGACATCTTTCTTCCAAATCTCGCAATTACTTCGCGTGTCGGAGTGCTTCCAGCATTTCCGCGGCGTCCTGATAGCGGTCCGCCGGTTTCGCTTGCACGGCTTTGTCGAGGAACGCCTCAGAATGTTCACGAACGGACGTCTTGTTTGTCTTTCCTTTGCGTCTTCGCGCCTTTGCGTGACATCTTTCTTCCAAATCTTGCAATTACTTCGCGTGTCGGAGTGCTTCCAGCATTTCCGCGGCGTCCTGATAGCGGTCCGCCGGTTTTGACTGGATTGCTTTATCGAGTACCGCCGCCAACCCGTTTGGTATTGACCGATCGCGACGCTGGATCGGCACGATATCGCCACGCAAGATAATCTCCATCGGATCGGCTCCCTTCGGAAAATCGCGGGGAGAGCAGCCGGTCAACATGTTATAAAACGTTGCGCCGATACTCCACACGTCCGTGACCGGTTTCACGTACTTGAAATTCGTCAACTGTTCCTTGGGCATATATACTGGCGTTCCCGCAAAGGCCCCGGTTACCGTCATCCCGCTGAACCCGGCCTTATCGAAATTCTTGGCCAAACCGAGATCAGCGATTTTAGCCACCGGATCAGCCGGTGTACCCGCCAGCAGAA
>PWZG01000166.1 GCA_003567575.1 PVC group bacterium
CGGTTGTCCTGTGGGAGCCTCAGGTCATACAGCCGCGCTGCCAGATCAAGGTATTCCAATTCCCGAGACGCACGCTTCGCGATATCCGCGGGGAACCGAACCAACCTCCCAGTGGGGTATAGCTGTTGGGTATGCCGGCCGGCGACATTTTTTTGTTTCCATCAAGGCCACAAAGCATCACGTGACGCATGTCAATTGAGGTTGCTGCATAACGCTGACCTTAACCGGCGCGCCCACTGCCCCAACCCGGCTTCGCCGGCCGCAATGTTTCCACGCGTCCGGTTGAAGGTATTATTATATGGCCCGGATTCATATGCTCTTGTTCCAATCTGAAGGATTCAGTCACCAATGCTTATTGACCCAATCATCTTCTGGGGCGATTATGATGAAGTCATAGTTTTGTATGATTTGTATTTCGAACGGTCTTCCAGTGAGTGTTTCATCAGATACTTGCTCACGAAGAGGTCGCAAATCTACAAGAGCCCATTTTACTTGATCTCCAACGCTAACTAAACGCTCAGAACGCTCCCATCCACTACGACCTTTTACGTCCCGACCTTCAAAAAATCGATTCAGGTAGTAAATATGAACAGATGATTCGTTTCGAGACTCAGCAATTTGAGACACATGATTTCCGATATCATAAAGGTTTAGCGGGCTACGATGCCGCCCCATGTGAAAGGATCCCATTTTGAGAAAGACTTTGGGTTCCGGGTTTGCCTCCAGAGCCACTTCGAAATTGCTATTGAAATTTTCTTTAAAATAGTTGATTCGAACGGGTTCGCTGGCTTGACCCTTCTCAGCCATGCAGTAAATTTCCATTGTTTTTTGAAGAGCACCTGAAACCTGCTGAATATCGGGGTCATCGAAATGCGCAAAGCTTTCCAGGTATGCCTGAAATTCAGCATCGTTTTTAAGACGACAGCTGCGGTGAAAACTGCTGATAAATAACTCCCTGAACTGATTCCACCTATCCACCCAGTACACCCTTCGCTTGAGTTTTCTCTGAAGCCTTTGCTGGTCTCGAGAAATGTTTTCGCCGGCCAGACCCGCAAGTTCATCGATCAGGTAGGAATACGAAAAGTAGAACTCCTGATCCAACCCCCAAAGTTCATAGCCCAGAGAATCGGCGGCGGCAAGAAAACGCAGATCGGTTTCACCTTTAAAAAAGGGAATGGGGATGATGTCGTACATCCGTGATGAGTACGTTGCATAAAACGCGGATACTTCGTTTTCGCCTCCGCGAATCAGCTGCTGAAGTTTTCGGGCGGAATAAGGACCGGCTTCAACGGCAAAGTTATTGAACCCATGAGGCTCAAGTGTGTGTAACAACGTTTCTGTTAATTCACCGAGCCTATTTCGGTTGTGTAGTTCTCCTAATGCGACAAAATGAGCCTGTTGCAATGCAGTGATTAAGGAATCTGCGCCAATGAAAGCTCCATCCTGAATGTCAAAATAAACGGTATGCTCTGCTATCAACTCTTCACTTAAAACACGTATTTCGTTTTCAGTATCAGGAGTTATTAACTGAAGACTAAAAGAGATTAATAGCAGAATATTCATTTAGATTATCCAAAGATTAAAGGCATAGCTATTATTAGACGGTCGAAACGCCGCAATGTTTTGCCGCACTTTTGCAGGATAAGATGGTTGCGGGATGCGGAATCCCTTGAATAACCTGAGCACCGGATTTGATATACAACATAAACCTGTGATGGCGTTATGCGGCCCGGCGGCGACCCGCCGGCGCTTAATCCCGCCCACGCCCAAACGCCCACCATCCAAACAGCAACCACCCCACCATCACGCTCGCCGTGCCGACCAGCACCGGCACCGCCCCGAATGCATACAGCAGCGGCAGTGACGCTGCAGTGAACACCCCCCCACCGACCACCGGCTCAAACAGCAGCTGCTTGTACCCAAAGCCCTCCATAGCCCCGGTGCGATTCCGCGGATCACTCATCCGCACCAGCAGCAGGCCGATGACGGTCATGCCGATACCCTGGCCGAAGTTCGCAAGCCCCTTCTCGAACCAGTGGTCGGGGATCATCCGCGGTGCAAGCACCAGGAAGCCGAACACGTTCCACGCGATTCCGGCCACGGCAAGAATCACCAGCGGCCAGAAGTACGTGCCAAGCGCCTCCAGCGACAGCGTGGCGAGCGCGGCAACGATAAGAATGTCGAGCGAAGCGGCCGAGATCCGGTTGACCAGATCCCGATCGATGGCCTCGGCCCGTCCCGCACGCATCATCGCCAGTTGAAAGAGCACCCCGCCGATCATCGCCAACGGAAAGAGCGGCACGTGGACGAGCAGCTCGAGGCCGTCCTCACCGCGCCCCCAGGTCACCGATTCCACCCACACCAGCGCCTGCAGGATCAGCCAGCCTGCCGCGATGGCCAGCGCCAGGTAACCGAAATGAATCGCCAGTGGCTCGGCGGCCCCCGGGCGGACGCGATCCCCTTCGGAAGCATCCGGGTCCTCTTCGCCTGCGGCCTCGGGGTCAGTGCCGGCGGCCTCGGGGTCGATGCGGCCGCTGCGTGCGCCCCAGTTCACCAGCACCGTGCCCAGCAGCACACCGCTGACCACGCCGACCGTCGCCAGTCCGATCGCAAGGTCGGCGCCGTTGGCGAAGCCGAGTTCCCGGAAGGTCTCCGCAAGACCGGCTGCGGTGCCATGCCCGCCCTCGAAGCCGATCTCGATCAGGGCGCCAGTCATCGCGGGCATGCCGAAAACAGGCCCCAGCAGCACGATGACCAGAGTGATTCCGACCACATACTGCC
>PWZG01000137.1 GCA_003567575.1 PVC group bacterium
ACACGAGGAAGCCGCATGCAATCGTGTTGCGTAATCGTGCCGCGTAATCGTCCACCGATTTCCTCGTTCTCTCAGACAAGTCGGGGCCCCTGATTTCGCGGCGAAATCAGGTTTTTCGGGGAGTCTTAAAATATCTTTTCTTCAACCGTGAACCGTGAACCCCTGAACCGTGAACGCTGCCTACTATTTTTTTTGCTGGCATTTTACCTTTGGTTTGCGTTAGGATGCGCGCATGTTGGAATACTTACGAATTCGTAACTTTGCCCTGGTCGAGGATTTGGAGATAACGTTCGGCCCGGGATTCAATGCGATAACCGGCGAGACCGGCGCGGGCAAATCGTTGTTGATTGGCGCATTGAACCTGTTGCTTGGGGAACGGGCGGAGAAAAACGCGGTACGCAGCGGCGCTGACGAGGCTGTGGTTGAAGCCCGTTTGACGCCGCCGGCAGGCGGCGTGATCGATGCGATCCTGGAAGACGCCGGATTGGATGCCTGTGAAGAAAACCGCTTGTTATTACGGCGTATTGTGCCGCGTCATGGGGGCGGCCGCAATATCGTCAACGGCGGCGCCACCACGCTGGCCGTTTTCAAGCGGTTAGGCGAGTGCCTGGTCGATTTACATGGTCCGCATGAACATCAGTCGCTGTTCAGTGAAGGACCGCGCATTGCCATGCTGGATGCGTTTGGCGGTGCGGAAAGAGATCGGCAGGCGTACGAAACGGTTTATCGCGAACTTAACGCGTTGAACGAGCGGCGCGCCGATATTGCCGGCGTCGATAATTCCGAAGCGGCACGTATGGAAATGCTGGAATTTCAAGTGCAGGAACTCGATGATGCCAAACTCGATCCGACCGAAGAAGCGTCGTTGGCTGCCGAACTTGATAGCGTGGCGAATGCCCAACGTATTCGCGAATTAAGCGGTTCTCTTAATGAAGCGCTGATGGGCGACGAGGTGTCGGCCTTTCGTGCCTTGAGCGAAGCGCAGCGTATGCTTACGGAATTGGAGCGGCTTTACCCGGCGGCGGCGGATAGTCATGCGGAAGTGCGTTCCTTGGCCGGACAATTGAAGGCGGTTGCCGAGAACCTGATTGCCGGCTTGGATGATATTGATGACGATCCGGAACGACTGCATTTTCTGGAGAACCGGTTGGCGCTTTATTTCCGGTTGAAACGCAAATACAACGGGACCGTCCCCGAACTGTTGGAACGCCTGGAACAATGGCGCGAGCAAATTGCGCAATGGCAGTCCCGTGACGAGACGTTACGGCAGTTGGATGAGCGGATCTCGGATCGGCAACGGGAACTGACCGCACGCGCTCGTGTTCTCAGCAAACGGCGTAGCAAGGCAGCCGTCAGAATGGCGGCCGCGGTTACGCTACAACTGACCGATCTTGGCCTGGCGCAGGGCGAATTCCGTGTCTCCGTGGAGTCGGCGTCGCCGCGCGCGAGTGGCGCGGATCGCGTGGATTATTCGTTTACACCGAATCTGGGCGAACCCACCTCGCCATTGCAAGCCATTGCATCCAGCGGCGAAATTTCGCGGGTCATGTTGGCTGTTAAGGCTGTTTTAGCCGAACACGATTCTATTCCGATACTGGTTTTCGATGAAATCGATGCCAACCTCGGCGGCGAAGCCGGCCATGCCGTCGGCCGCAAACTAAGGACACTGGCGAAACATCGGCAGGTAATCGGTATCACGCATCTGGCCCAGGTTGCGGCGTGCGCGCAAACACACTTCGCCGTGGCAAAAGAGACATCCGGAGGACGGACCCGCACGACGGTCGAAAATCTCGATGACAGAAAAACGCGTACATCCGAATTGGCGCGCATGCTTGGCGGCGAACCATCCG
Organism: PVC group bacterium; assembly: GCA_003567575.1. GTDB lineage: Bacteria > Verrucomicrobiota > Kiritimatiellia > CAIKKV01 > PXCX01 > PXCX01. The sequence continues at coordinate 1,851 of PWZG01000137.1, forward strand.
GCAGCGCCGCGTTGCGACATGCCGAGGACATGCTGAAACAGGCGGGCGCTCGGTTCGCATGATACGGCGCGCCCTGGCAGGCAACCCAAGGCGTTACAGGGTGACAGAGTGGCAGATCAGTCCTTATGACAAAACTTCAGCGTCGTCACGGTTTAGTTGCGCTGTTCCCCTAAATTCTTTATAGTCTACATCTTTGTTTGGGAGGTTTGCCATGGCAATCGACGATGTGAAACTTGAATCGAACGTTGTAATCGACCGTGCCCGGATCGTAGGTCAGCAAATTCTGTTACCGTCCATGCTGCGGGATCGGGAACCGTTGCGGATGGAAGTATTTCAAACTGAAGCACGGATACCGTTTGCGGAGGCGGTTGCCGCCACGGATTATCGTGCCGCGACAGTTCCGTTCCGTTGGGGACCGGCCTGGAGTACGGCTTGGTTCCGTCTGAGCGGTCGTGTGCCGCGGCGCTGGGCCGGTGGCGCCGTTGTTTTAAACGCGGTTTGCAACACTGAAGCGCTGGTCTGGCGTAATTCCGAGCCGTATCAAGGCATATCGATTTTTCACTCCCGCATTCCGTTGTTCGATCCTTGTCGCGGCGGCGAAGCGGTCAACCTGCATGTTGAAGCGGCTGCCAACCAGTTGATGGGCAGGTTAGGCGATGCGCCCGTCGATTTAGCCGATACTCCGGCGTTGATATCGAATCTCGAGCTGGCATGTTTCGATCCGGTGATCTTCGCCATGGCCGTTGATCTCGAATTCGCGGCCGCTTTACTGGAATTATCGCTGTCCATGTTTCAAGGGTTTAGTGACTGGAACCGTTTCACGAAGTCGGCACTGATCGCTCCGGCGACACGGCGCCTGGCGCGTGCGATGGATGACGCCATGAACCGCTTGCGGGAACACAACCTGGCGGGAACGATACCGGCAGCCCA
>PWZG01000358.1 GCA_003567575.1 PVC group bacterium
TGTTGTGCTACCGTTACACCATCGGGCAGAACGACGCAGTGTGACGCACGCATCACTGATCTTCGTCAGGCCAGTTTTCCTGGATGCGGACCGGCATCAAGACATAAAGAAACGGGACGGTTGTTTTGACGACACCGGGACTGACTTCATCGATCAACTCAATTGATATTTCATCCGTATTAAGATTGCGTAACGGGTCCATCAAATATTCAGGATTAAAGGCGATATTCAGACGTTCACCGTCATATTTTATGGCCAGATTTTCGCGCGCTTCACCTACATCAGGCGATACGGCGCGCAATACCATGGCATTATCGTCAAATGTTAATCGAATCGACGTGGACCGGTCAGGATTAAGCAATGACACCCGTTTCATGGCGTCCAGCAATAACTCGCGTTCAATCGTAATCCGGTGTTCACATTGCGGCGGGATGACCTGCCGGAAATTCGGATAGGTTCCCTCCAACAGGTTGGAGATCAGCAATACATTGCCGTATTCAAACGCTGCCTGCTTCTCGGCCAGGCGTAATTTCATTTTTTCCGAACCATCCAGCGTGTGCAGCAAGGCATTTACGGTTTTCATCGGCAACACAACGTCGGTAGCGGATTCTTCCGGAAATTCCAATTCCTGTTCCGCCAACGCCAGGCGCCGCCCATCAGTGCCCACAGCGGTAATTTTTCCTTCCTTCATAGACATCAAAACGCCGTTGAGAATCTGTCGCGTCTCGTCCGCGGAAGCCGCATAATGCGAACGTTGCAGCAATTCCTTGAGTTGCACCTGATCAAGCGTAAAGGTAACCGACGTTTCCGGAATCGAAATCAGCGGAAATTCGTCGCTGGGTAACCCGATAATCTTGAAGAAAGACGAGCCGCTGGTAATATGCGCGGTAAACTTTTCATCGATACTCATCTCGATACGGCCCGACGGCAATTCGCGTATAATACTGAACAATTTACGTGCCGGCAGCGTAACGGCGCCTTCCTCGCTGATTTCAGCATCGATACTGCAACGCAAACCGATTTCAAGGTCAGTTGTCGTCAACGCAAGCCGGTTGCCCTCGGTTTTAAGCAAAACATTGGCCAGTACCGGAATCGTTACGCGTGTGCCTACCACGGTTTGCACAGTTTGCAACCCCTCCAGAATCTGGTCTTTCATAAATGATATTTTCATGGTGTCTCCTCGTTTCACTAAAGTTATCGAAAGGCTATAAGATTAATTGATTTATGAATAAATAATTATTACTTATTATACCCTGATGATACTGTTGACAACCGCGTTTCCGCGTGACAGGCAATGGTTTTTAACGGTTAATAGAATTGAATGTAATTAGCTTGAAAAAAACGATAACCAGCCGGGTTGTTCATAAGGTGGCGGTTATCAAAAGATATTAACAGAAGTTTACACAGGTTATCAAGCGCTTTAAATTGTCATGGCCAAGGGTACGTTCTGATACATCACAAGCCGAATTACCTTTGTTGCAATCATAAAGGAATGGGTTAAGTGAAGCATCGAAACGTTACGAACCCTTACATTCAACTAATCGGTTTGCCAAGATGATGTGAAATCTGCGCTATAGTCTGCCGTAAAGAAGCGTCGTTGGCAAGTTTTTTATCGACCGATTTACATGCATGCATCACGGTAGCATGAGTTTTGTTGAATGCGCCGGCTATTTCAGGCAGGGAAAACGGTGTCAGGCGGCGACACAAATACATGGCGATCTGGCGCGGATACGCCACCGCCTGTGGACGGCGTTTACTGGTCATGTCGGCAAAACGAATATCGAAGTGTTCGGCAACGGATTTTTGTATATCGGCGAAGGTAATCGTCTTTTCCTGTTCCTGTTCAAGAGTATCACGCAAGAGTTTTTCGGCAGCTTCCAGCGTTAAACGGCAGCCTGTCAGCGCTGTATAGGAACAAACCCGGATCAGTGCGCCTTCCAGACGGCGAATGTTTGAACGGATATTGCGGGCGATAAAAATCAGGATTTCGTCCGAGACCATTATTTGCGTGCGCTCTTGCTTGTTGCGTAGAATGGCAATACGGGTCTCCAAATCCGGAGCTTCCAGTTCCGTTACCAGGCCCCATTCGAATCGGGAAACCAGACGTTTTTCGAGATTGGCAATTTCCGCCGCCGGCCGGTCGCTTGTCATAAGAATCTGTTTGCGGGAATCGAATAACGTATTGAACGTATGAAAAAACTCTTCCTGCAAACGGTCTTTACCGGCCAGAAAATGGATATCGTCAATCAACAACAGATCGGTATTACGGAATTTCTTGCGGAAAGACACCAAAGTACGGTTTTGCAAGGCATCAATGTAGGCGTTGGTGAACGCTTCCGATGAAATATAAGTGACTCTGGCGCCGGACTTTGATGCAACATGATGGCCGATCGCCTGCATTAAGTGTGTCTTACCCAGACCGACACCGCCATAAATGAATAACGGATTATAAGCGCGCGCCGGCGCCTGGGCAACGGCCATACAAGCTGCATGGGCAAAACTGTTCGATGGTCCGACAACAAAATCGGAAAACGTAAACTTCGAATTAAGGCAAGGCGCCTCATGCTTGCGGCTGAGCCGGGGCTTGGCGCTCGCGCCGGTTACCTTGCCTGAAGCGCCGGCTGTCCCTGGCCTGGTGTCGCCGGGACGTACCGGCGCGGAGGAGGACGTCGCACTCATCACCGCGAATTTTATGGCAACAGGATCGCCGGTAACCGTTTGCACGGCATTATTGATTAACGGTAAATAGTTTTCCTCAAGCCAAGTCTGGTAAAAATCGTTTTCAACACCCAACGTTAATTTTTTGTCTTCATATTTTACAGGCTTGATAACCGAAATCCATCGAGCATAGACATCCGGATGAAGTAATTTCCGCAAATGGGAACAGGCATCATTCCATAATGAATCACCATTTATTTCATGCACAAATAATTTCCTCCAACACCATCATCAAAAAAAAACCAAAAAAAGCCGCCGCATACCGCATAGCAAGCGTAGCGTATGATCGTCATGCTACATGCGTTAACAACATAATGAACAGTAATCGGCAGGTTATGAACAAGTTATTAACAGGCCGGTCATATAAGTTCAACCTGTTAGCAATTGAGCATAATCGTTATGATGCTTTTGTTCAAGCCGAAAAAATGATTTTTTTTGATTATTTTTAAAAATTCAACCAGTAGTATGGATAATTTTATTGCATTCAACATGTAGTAGTCAGCCATTGTCGGCGGATTCGAAAATGACTGGTTTTGGAGTGTTGCGACAAAGGTCTAACACGGAGCTAACAGTCGGGAAAGACGGGATCTTAAGCCTAAAACTTACGTGCGAAAACGGGAAAAATTAACACCCTTCAGAGGTTCCGGCCTTGCGCGATTGGAGACATCCTGTCGCAAAATGATTTTTTGGAATCAGGCTCTTGCAAAGCCTCCCGTTCATGCGGTCGGGACGCCTGCCTGTCGCTTTCGCGACGCAGACAGGGAGCCCGACCCTCCATAACCGGTGATGTAAGGTTGTTTACCAACTGGAGGGCCGACCTCCGTGTCGTCCGCGGGAGGTTTTACAAGAGCCTCGGAATGTCTACGGGAAAAACGGGGTTGACGGCTGACATTTATTCAGCCATGCTAACGGTCCGTATGCCGGCCGGCTCGCGCAGAGCGCCGGTTATTAAGCGTCTCATATTTGCCGCAGCCTGCGCTTGTCCGGCCGAGGACTCGCCGCGGGCGGGCAGGCGGCCGGCTCCATATTTTGGAGACGGCGGTCCCCGCCGTTATCAGAGCGCTATGGTGCGACAATTCCGAGACGATGAGTAAATGGTCATGGATTCCCGTAATTGGAGGGTTAAGGAGTTTTGGAAGCGACTGGTATGATGAAAAATATTCCGCGTTTAATGGTTGACAGCAGCGATCGTAACAGCGATTTGCGTTACGCGTGCGCGTTTCGGACGACAAGCGATGCCGTGGTGTTTCTGCAACATCGGCAACAGGTTTGGTTGGTGGTACCGTTGATGGAACGCGAGCATGCGGTGGCGGCGCTGCGATCTTCAGGCGGCAGGGTGCTTGCGCCCGCGGATTTGGGGTTGTGTGCGTTGGACCGCCGTCGGGTGAGCGCCTGGGCTTACGGTTTGCTGCGTGCAACCGGGATAAAGGAGGTGGCCGTGGCGCCCGACTTTCCGGTCGCGACGGCCGATCTGCTGCGTCGCCGCCGCATCCGCGTGCATGTGGTTTCCGGTCCGTTATTTCCGGAGCGGGAAATAAAGAATCGTCGCGAATTGCTCTGTTGCATGGCTTCGCAGCGTGCGGCGGTTACGGCGTTGCGCGTTGCCGCCGCGTTGATACGAGACACGGCCATTGATACTCGAGGCCGGTTATTGCATGAAGGAACCGTTCTCACGTCGGAAAATGTTCGTGACCGGATCGAGCATGTCTTGTTCGCGCACCAGTGTACGGGCGCGGACACGATCGTATCGTGTGGTGCGGACAGTGCTTTGCCGCATCATCGCGGGTCAGGTCCTTTATGGGCGGGACGTCCGATCGTCATCGATATTTTCCCGCAACACCGGCAACATGGTTATCATGGCGATCTGACGCGTACGCTTGTCAGGGGTCCGATGCCGGCGCGCTTGCGCCGTATGATGACTGCCGTTTGTTCAGCGCGACAGGCAGCGCTTGCGCAAATACGGGCGGGTGTATCCGCGGCCAGGGTACATCATGCCGCCGTCCAGACGTTTTCCCGTTTGGGGATGACGACCGATTTGCATGCTGAGCCACCATCTGGTTTCATTCATTCGACCGGTCACGGTGTGGGACTTGACGTTCATGAAGCGCCGACACTGGGTAGCGGCAGGAACCGGTTGCGCGCGGGACAGGTGATTACGGTTGAACCGGGATGGTACGAGCCGGGGTTCGGCGGGGTTCGTATTGAAGATACCGTCACGGTAACGCGCGCCGGTTATCAACTGTTGGCGCGCTGTGCGGTACGACTGTGAGATATCGCGGGTTACCGGCTGATCAGGGTAGGCGCCGACTCATTCTTCGCGCCGGATATCGGCGCCGAGATCCGTAAGTTTTCTCTCGATTTTTTCGTAACCGCGATCAATGATCTGTGCGTTTTCGATTACGCTGTCGCCGCGTGCGCATAATGCCGCCAACACCAGCGCCATACCGGCGCGGATATCGGGACTGGAAAGACGGCATCCTTGGAGCTGTGCCGGTCCCATGACGACGATGCGATGCGGATCGCATTGCACGATACGGGCGCCCATGGATATCAAGCGGTCCACGAAATACATGCGGCTTTCGAACAATCGTTCGAAAAACAGGGCGGTCCCTTCGCTTTGCGTGGCCGCGACAATGGCGATACTCATCAGGTCGGATGGAAATGCCGGCCAGATACCATCGGCGATACTGGGGATATGGTCGCCGAAATCCGGCTTAATGATACGGCGTCGCGGTTGGGTTGAATCCAGCGAGCCGTCGGCACTTATGCGGCAAGTGATACCAATTTTGGAAAAAACGCGTTTCATAGGCACCAGATGTTCCAGCATATCCGTCGATATCGGCACCGTGAGGCGCCCGCCGGTGATGGCGGCCGCCACGATGTAGCTGCATATTTCGACCGGATCATCCTGCACCCGGTACGTTGCGCCGTGTAAGCGTTCGACGCCGTCGATCGTCAGGCGATTGGTACCGATTCCTTCGATGCGGGCGCCCATGGCCAGCAGCAGTCGGCAAAGATCCTGAACATGCGGTTCGCATGCCGCATGGTAAATGACTGTGCTGCCCGGCACCAATACCGCGGTCATAATCAGGTTTTCCGTGGCCGTGACCCCGGCTTCATCAAGCCATAAGGCGGCGCCGCGCGGTTGCGAACGTTTAAATGCATATCCTTTACCGTACCGGATGGTGAACCCGAGGGATCGCAACCCGCTGAAATGGGTGTCAAGACGGCGTCGTCCGATCACGTCGCCACCCGGCGGATAAATCAATGCGCTGCCGTGTCGCGCGCTTAACGGACCGGCAAACAGGATGGAGGAACGTACCCGGTGGCAGAGCGTGGCGTTGAGCCGGGTTTTTTTCAGAGAGGCCGCATTCAAGGTAAGGCGCTGGTCATCGCGCACGATGGCGACCCCCAAATCATCAAGGATGTCGAGCATGCTCTCGACATCCTCGATGCAGGGAATGTTTTCCAGGACGACCGGTTCATCCGTTAAAACAGACGCCGCCAGCATCGGTAGCGCGGCATTTTTGTTGCCGCCGGGACGGAAAACGCCGCTGACGGGGCGTCCGCCCCGTATGATGAAACGTGCCATGATGTGTTACCGTAGCGCCGTCGCGTTACCCCGTCAATTCCGCCGCGATTTCCGCGACGCGTTCCGGGGTGAAACCGTAGGCTTTGGCCAGATCTTTATAAGGTCCGGATTTGCCGAAATGATCCAGACACAGGGTACGGCCTTCGTTGCCGATATAACGTTCCCATCCGAACGATGTGCCGGCCTCGATCGCGATGCGGCGCCGGCAGTCACGCGGCAAGACCGATTCGCGGTATGCTGCGTCCTGTTGCTCGAACAATTCCCAGGACGGCATGCTGACCACGCGAACCCGGTGTTTCGAGGCCAGATTCCCGGCGGCCGCCAAAGCCAGCTCGACTTCCGAACCGGTAGCGATCAGGATCAATTCCGGTTCGCCTTCCGCGCTTTGCCAGAGTGTGTACGCGCCTTTTTCCAGTAGATTGGCGGGCGCATATTTCGAGCGATCAATTACGGCGACGTTTTGGCGGGTCAACAATAGCGCGGTCGGACCCTTGGTGTTGCGCAACGCCGCCACCCAGGCCGCCGCTGTCTCGGTTGCATCGGACGGCCGGATAACCGTCAGCCCCGGCATGGCGCGTAAGGCGGCCGCATGTTCTATCGGTTGATGCGTAGGGCCGTCTTCACCAACGTAAAAACTGTCATGGGTGAAAACGTAAATGACCGGCATTTCCATGATGGCCGAAAGACGTACGGATGGCCGGCAATAATCCGAAAACACGAAAAATGTCGCGCCAAATACCCGGAATCCGCCGTGCAACATCATCCCGTTCAACAAGGCCGCCATACCATGTTCGCGAATCCCGAAATGCAGATTGCGCCCTGCGTATTTACCGGGCGCAACCGAATCGACATTATCGATCAGCGTATTGGTGCTGGGCGCCAAGTCGGCGGACCCGCCGATAAGCGACGGAATCTGCTGGGCCAGCGCCTGAATGGTTTTCCCCGACGCGACCCGGGTTGCCAGCGGCTGGGCCGGATCGAAGGCCGGCAATTGCGCCTCGATGTCGGCCGGAATTTCCAGGGACATGGCTGATTGCCAGGCCGCCGCCAGATCGGGATGGGCGGCCGTGTAGGCCGACCAGCGTTCGTCCCAGGCCTTGACCTTTGCTTCCAGATCCTGCCGGCGCGCGGCGAATATCTCACGTACCCGGTCCGGAACGTAATACGTTTTATCTTCCGGGAAACCGAGATGCTTTTTCGTGGCGCGCAATTCGTCTTCTCCCAATGGCGCACCGTGTACTTTGGCGGTATCGTGCATGTTCGGGCTGCCCTGGCCGATATGTGTGTGACCGATGATGATCGTCGGGCGCTCCGTTTCGGCGTGGGCATCCGTGAGCGCTTGTTCAATGGATGTGTAATCGTGGCCGTCGATCTCCAGAACATTCCAGTGATAACCTTCAAAACGGCGCCGGACATCGTCGCTGTACGCCAGATCGGTCGCGCCCTCGATCGTAATGCGGTTACTATCGTAAAAAACGATCAGTTTATGCAGTTTTAAATGACCTGCAATGGCGCAAGCCTCATGCGATAATCCTTCCATCAGGTCGCCGTCACTGCAAATGACGTAGGTATAATGGTCGACCGGTGTGAAATCGGCGGTATTGTAGCGCGCCGCCAGCATTCGTTCCGTCAGGGCCATCCCGATGGAATTACCGATCCCCTGGCTGAGCGGTCCCGTCGTGGTCTCGACGCCCGGGGTCAAACCGTGTTCCGGATGGCCTGGGGTCAGGCTGCCGAATTGGCGGAATTTTTCCAGTTCTTCCATCGGTAGATCGTAACCGGAAAGGTGTAAGAGACTGTAAAGCAGCATGGAACCGTGGCCCGCGGATACGATAAACCGGTCGCGATCGGCCCACTGCGGCTTGGATGGACAGTGTTTGAGTACCTTTGTAAATAAAACGGCGGCATAATCCGCCGTACCCATCGGCATGCCGGGATGTCCCGACTTCGCGCTCTCGACGCCGTCCGCGGACAGGCAGCGGATGGTGTCGGCGACAAGTTTTAAGTCTGTATGTGTCATATTAACCTCCATAAGTTGTATAAGTTGTCTTGTATTGTTGCGGTCTAGCGTACCGCATTATAAGGGAAAAAGGAAGTATAACCATGTAAGGCGTTTAACGCAAGAGCCGATGCATGAAACCCAGCAATTCTCATTTTGGTCGCGTTACGGCATTTTGGAGGGTCGGGCTCCGTCCCGACCGTCTTACGGGAGGCCAAGATGAGAATTGCTGCATGAAATCCTGAATTGCGGATTGTTGATTTATGATTTTCGGTTTGTTAATGGGAACAAGCGCGTGATGTCAATAGAGTTCGATTCCGAGCATCAAGCATGTCATGCGGCGCCTCGTCGTTAAGCCATGCCGTTACTCGGCAGGCGCGTAAAACATGGCCGGCCCGATCAAACCGCCGGTCCCCAGTTCCGCGGTCCCGGGACGGTATGCCCGTACCGTGACGATATTGGGTTCGCCGTGACGGATGACATCGGTAACATCGAATTCGAACGCTCGAAACGATGAACCGTAGGCATTGAGATCGAACTCGGCGCCACCGTGATTGGCGCCCACAAATTGGCCGTTCAGCCAAACTTCGGCCGTGCTGTCCACGCCGGCAAACCAGATATGGATCGTGCGGCCGCGATGCGTATCGGGCACGTCGATTTCCTGACGGTACCAAGTTTGCCCGAAGTAATAGCGTAATCCCTGATTACTCCAGCTCGTATCGGTCCGGATACGCTGCCAGTTGCCGCCTTCGCTCTCCGGTTTTTGCAGGCCGGTATACTGGCCCCAGCGTTCGGGATCGATATGGAATTGCCATTCGTGATCAAACGGCGCGACGATCTCGCCGCCGTCCTGCAACGTGGCGGCATTGGCAACCGTCATACGCCGGATGAAACGGCTCAGTAAACGGTCGGCATGCCGGGCATTGAGCATCGGGAATTCGTAATCGCCGACCAATCGATCGCGTATAGCTTCGATTTGTTCAAGCGCCTCCAGTTCACCGAGAAAATCATGTCGGTGCCGACGCGCCATCAATTGACAGTATCCATCGAGAAAATCCAGGCTTACGCGGGTGATTTCCACCCGTATACCGTACTGATCGCCATCTGCCGCGTCGGCCAGCTCCTCGGCTTGTTCCAGATATGCGCGAGCCCGGTTACGTATTTCGGCGGGATAAATGTTCGGCATATCCCAGGAACTGCCGGTATGATGATCGGCATCGCGTATCGCCGCATCCATCAGGGTATGGTACGCAGCCATCGGTTCGGCGGCCGGCCCGTAATACAGCTCGTAGAATTCATTCAACAAGGCATCGACATCCGCTTTGTGATTCCACAACAGTTTGGCGGCGATATACATCGACGGATTGTGTGAAGCCCAGGCCGAGCTCGGGTCGGCGCTCCATATCCGCACCCCATGATCGTAAAAGATTGGGATTTCCTCGCGTAAGCGGTGTACCATCGAGAACGGAAACCCGGGACAGGCCAGGTTGAACAGGTATCCGCGATCGGCAATATAATTGCCGACATACGGTTTCCAATTCTCCAATAGCCAGACCGGGAAATTGGATTCCGGACAGATCGGATTGTTGGGTCCATGAATGCGGCAGGTATGGATCGGCGCCAACGAAATCGCCATATTATCCCGCGGCTCAATCGCAATCGGCGGCATCTGGAGTCCGCCATAAGCGTAAAAACCGACCCGCACATCGGGAAACTCGTCGGACAATACATCAGTTAATTGATTAAAAAACCAGACATAACGATCGGTGTAGGACGGCGTCGGCGTACGCAACGGAACCTTTGACTCGGGCGGATCGAGAGCCACGCATTTTTCGCACTGGCAGAAACCGCCGCCGTCGTTCGGTCCCATGTTCAATACCCGCTGATCCGGATTGTTGCGCAATTGTTCGCGATAATGGTCGGCCACCAGTTGCAGCGTACGGTTTTCCGCGATGACATCCGTGGTATAGGTCAGGCAAAGTTGACGGCGCACGCGTTCGCCGCCGATCAGGGCGAACAGGCGCGGATCTTCTTCAAAATAATTGCGCGCGCGACTGCCGCTGAGGGGACTAATACCGTGCGAACCGTAGCGGCCGCCCACACCCGGCATACGTAGCCGGTCTCGCCATTGCAGATTGGCATCTCCTCGTCCCGGGCCACGGCGATAGCTGAACGAAGGCGCCTGCACCGTGCGCTGCACGTCGAGCGCCAGCGTATCCGTTGTCGGCACAACGCGGCCGGTTTCGCCCGGCATGAACCAGCGCACACCAAGCTGTTCGAGCAGCTCGTAGGCTGCCGTGCGCGTGCCGTCTGGCGATAATCCTCGCAAATGAATCGCTTCCCGGTCGGCAATCAGCGCAAAAGACCAGGGATCGTCGCTTTCTTCCAGAATCAGTGCGTCGATCGTTTCATCCGCCGCCGCCCCAATGAAAATCGGAAGACGGTCTTCGATATCGTCTCCGGTTCGAATCGCCGGCAGCGTCACGCCGCTGATTAATGCCAAGTGTTCGACCAGCTCGTCGGCGGCCTGCTGTTCGGCCGCCTCGGGTTCCGCCGGCAGCACGATTACTGCCCGTGCATCGCCTTCGTAAACCAATACCGTCTTGGTCGTATCCTGTAAAACCGATTGTCTGCATCCTGCGCCCAATAACACGATCCCAGCCAATAACTTTCGAATAATTGCAATTTTACCATCTCGTTTCATATTTTTGTCCATTCAGTTTTATAGCGCAACACGCGTTCCGTGATGCACATCGTATACAGCGCCTTGTTCAAAGATGCATTGGTTTGCGATTGGTGCCTTATTCTAGAGCCTCTGTCATAAAAAACAAGAAAAAGTGACGTGATGACGTTGGGTGATTCGGGCAAGAGGTCAGAGGTCAGTTTTGCAACCCTTTTCGGATGGGCTCTACCTAAGCCGGCCTCTCAATACGTCGTCCGTCTGGAGACGGCCGTCCTCGGCCGTTTCTCTTCCGGCGGGGGACCGCCGGCTCCAGAGAATGCTGTTCGAACATGCATTGCGTTCGGCGAGGAGTTCGGCGGCGGTGCGGCGGTTTGAGGTGACCTGATGCGGCTCCAGATGCGCGGTATCACCGAGCAGGATAAATTTTGCGGGGGATGGCAGACGCAAAGCGGTCAGGGCACAATTCCAACCCACGACCGGCGGCCATTCCGGTTGGTCGGTCACAAGCCGGAGACCATACCGAATGGCGGCATGACAGGATGCGCCGTGCCCGACGAGAAGAATATCTTCGCCGCCGTCGGCCGCCAACGGTTCCAGAAAGGCCCGCACCCGGGCTTCCACGGCCGGCCGCTGTTTGTGTTCATCGGTGGTTTCCTGTTCCAGCGTCCACCAGGGATGCGGCAGAACCGCCTCCGGCGCGATGCGCGGGAATTGCGATCGTAACGCGTCCAGCGTGGCTCCCTGGAAGTTGGTAATATTGGGACCGGTATATTCCCGGATGGCCGGTTCCGGCCAGATCACCGTATCCAGCACGCCGGCAATGACATGCGCGGTTTCCGTCGTACGCCGGTAAGGCGACGCATAAATCCGGCCCGCGAATCCGTCCGCCTTGAGCCGTTGCCCCAGCCGCCGCGCCTGTTCCCGACCCAAGTCGCTCAAGGGCGGATCACCCGGCGGATAATCCGGATCGGCGCCATCGGACGCAGTTCCGGGGACCAACGGCTGGCCGTGTCGTGTAATGTAGATGATCATTGGAAGTTCTCCTTCAGGGTTTACGATCCGCTTCTTTCCGAGGCCGCGGCATGCATGGCAAGTTGCGGTGGCCGTTGCGATTTCGGAATCAGCGCATCGAACTTGAATCCTTGGGTCGCGGTTTCGAATTCGGCGCGCACCGCGTTCAACAGGGATCGATCGGCCGCCGGACACCCCCAATACTGTACCGTACCCGCCAAGCCGGCTTGGTCGATCAGCGCGGCGGTCGTCACCGCGGCAACGGCCGTGCCAACACCCAGCAGATTGTGGCCGCACCCGTGCCCGTAGGTACCGGGCCGCAATCCGCAATCTGGTAACCCGTCGTATTCGCCCAGAA
>PWZG01000430.1 GCA_003567575.1 PVC group bacterium
GGAACGCGCAGATGCGAAACGATCAACGCGGACAACCCGGCTTTACTGTAGGCGCCGCGTCCGGTTGCCGTCTCGTCACGAATCTCGCCGCCGACTCCGGTTGCCGCGCCCGGCCAGGGCGAAATTGCCGTCGGATGATTGTGTGTTTCGACTTTCATGACGATATCGCACCGTTCGGCGCGTGTACGATAACAATAACCATCGGCTGGATCGGCATCGAAACACTGTTCCCTGAACCCCTCGATCACGGCAGCATTATCGCTGTACGCTACCAGCGTCCCTTCAGAATGCCGTGCATGGGTATGGCGAATCATTTCAAACAACGTCTTTGCCTGCGCTTGACCGTCAATCCGCCAGGTCGCATTGAAAATTTTATGGCGGCAATGCTCGGAGTTAACCTGCCCGAACATCAGAAGTTCGGCATCCGATGGATTACGTTTCAGCCGTTGAAATACCTTGAGCAGGTAATCGATTTCATCGTCGTTCAGCGCCAATCCCATGGCGGTGTTCGCCTGCGTAAGCGCACTACGGCCGTGCTTGAGGACATCCACCCGGCCCAGTGGCGCCGGTTCGCCGACATCCAACAAGTCGGCAACACGGGTATAGATGCCTTCCGTCATTCGATCGTGAAACAGCGACAACACTCCTTCCAGGGCCGCAGCCGGCGCCAGCGTACCGTCGGCGCGGTATACACGGCACCACCAGCCGCGTTCAACCCTGGACACCCCGCTAAATCCGCAGTGTTGAAAAATGTCGGTCGCCTTGGACGACCAGGGCGACCGCGTACCCTTGCGCGGTGTAATGAAAAAACCGCCGTCGGCGACCGGCGCCATTTCCGCCACCGCATCGAGCAAGGCGAACATGCGCACTCGCGTTTCGACGGAGGGGCTGGGCGCGTCGTTACGCCAAAGAATAAAGTAGACGGCATCGAACCGGACCCTTGCGGCATGCAGTCCCGGTGCCTGGCGGTGGAGTTGCTGCAACAAGTCGTCGAACCGCGCCGAAGGCGGCGCCGGATGACCCAACAGGGTGATGCGTGTATTTTTCATGAACGATTCTTGCGGATCAATGGTTTGGGTTGTTGGTTGTAAACGGTCGAATCCGGGGGGATCGAATGTGTCAGCCACACGTTAGCGCCGATAGTTGAACGGGCGCCGATAACGGTTTTACCGCCAAGAATGGTTGCGCCCGAATAAATTGTTACATCGTCTTCAACATCCGGATGCCGTTTCACCCCCTTAACCGGCCGGCCCTGTGCATCCCTGGAAAAGCTCAACGCGCCCAGCGTAACGCCCTGGTATAACTTGACGCGGTCGCCAATCACCGTCGTCTCGCCGATTACCACGCCGGTTCCGTGGTCGATAAAAAAATCGCTGCCGATACGGGCGCCGGGATGAATGTCAATACCGGTCACGGCATGCGCGCGTTCGGAAAGAATACGTGGAATGAGCGGCACCCCGTCCTTATACAAGCGATGCGCGATGCGATGGACGACAATCGCATAGAATCCGGGATAACTCATGACGATTTCCATCATCGACCGCGCGGCGGGGTCGCCGTCATAGGCCGCTTGCATGTCCCGCTCGTAAACATCCTTGAGTTGCGGCAACGCGGCGATCAGTTGCGCCGTCACGGTCGCGGCACGAATTTGGCAGTCCTCACAATCGCGGCAACGCGTCACCCGGCATTGATAAAGCATCGCCTTGGCGGCTTGTTGCCGCAACGTATCGGCCACATTCGCCAGCCGTTCGCGGATGAAAACCTCCAAATGCGCCGCCGGCACGGACGCCTGACCATGGCATCCGGGGAAAAGAACGGCAACCAGATCGTCGAGAACGCTGTATACGGCCTGACGTCCGGCCACCCCGATGCCGCGCTGAAGGTCGCCGTCCACATTGCAATTGGCGCACTCGAGCAGTGACGGCACGGCGTCATCGATCGCGGCCGATATTTCCCGATGCTTTTGCGTCATCGATCCTTCTTCCCGTTGGCAATCCGAACCAGTACCCTGCGTGCACGCAGGTTTCGCAATCCGATGCGATCCATTAAACATCCCAGCCGTGACCGCGGCAACCCGATCACATCTCTTACCACCAAGCTATCCTTGCGGCATAACGCCAGGAAATCAAGCAATGTTGCCAGATGAATATTCGGTGTTTCGTACCACTCGAACGGCAACGCTCCGGATTTCGGCATCCTCCCGCGCAACCCCAGCCGCCAACGATTGGCCCAGTTGGCGAAATTGGGGAACACCACCACGCCTTCGGTGGCCACTCGCAACATTTCATTAAGAACCAGTCGCGGTTTACGAACAACCTGAAGTGTTTCACTGAGCAGTACGATATCGTAATCGTCGTCGGGAATCAAGATCAATCCCTCGTCAATATCATCCTGAATCACGTCGATACCACGCTGAAGCACGCGAATAACGCTGGATAAATCGATATCCATGCCCAGCGCCCGGATATTGCGGTCGCGCCTCAACCTATCCAGAAGGGCGCCGTCCCCGCAACCAAGATCAAGAACACGCGCATGGTGCGGCACGATAGCGGCAATGGAATCGTAATCTTCACCACATGCTACCGGTTCGTCCAAACCTTGCGTAACGGAGGCCGGTGTCGAGACCCCGAGAAAAGCGCGCACCGTATCCGTCAGATTGTCGATATCCACCAGAAAGGCATCATGCCCAAACGGCGCATGTAACAGACAATAGGAAACCGATTTACCGGCCCGTAAAAGCGCCGCCGCTATTTCGCGAGATTGCTGCGGCGGAAACAGCCAATCAGAACTGACGGCGACCACCAGAAACCTGGTTTCGACAGGCGCAAATGCTTTTTCCAAATCGTCGTATTTCTCCGTCAGATCGTAATCGTCCATGGCATGCGTGATATGCAGATATGAATTGGCGTCGAAACGATGGGTAAACTTATTACCTTGATAAGAAAGATAGCTTTCGATCTGAAACGGTGTCTGAAACCGGCCGCGCGGCGTTTCATCCAACCGTTTATCACGGCCAAATTTGGTTTTAAGTATTTCCGGCGACAGATAGGTAATGTGGCCCAACATACGCGCCTGCGCCAAACCCAGCGCTGGCGAATGGTCCGACTCATAATAATCGCCGCCCTCCCAGCATGGATCCATCAAAATCGCATGCCGGCCAACCACATCGAAGGCCAGTGCCTGCGTCGAAAGACTTGGCGCGGAGGCAATGCAAATCGCGCGCCGCGGTACCTTCGGATACCGAATACTCCATTCCAAAACCTGCATGCCTCCCAGAGAACCGCCGATTACCGCATCAAGACGCTCAATACCAAGATGGTCCAGCAAGAGACGTTGTACCATCACCATGTCGCCAATAGTGATTTCGGGAAACCGCGAACCATAGGGTTTCCCGTCGCGCGGATCAATCGACGATGGGCCGGTGGTTCCCATGCAGCCACCGAGTATATTCGAGCAAATGACAAAAAAACGATCGGTATCCAACCCCTTGCCGGGTCCGATCATCTCATCCCACCAGCCGGCCTTGGAGTCGGAGGGCGAATGATAGCCGGCGGCATGCGCATCCCCGCTGAGTGCATGGCAGACCAATACGGCATTGTCGCGCGCGTCATTCAAAGTGCCATAGGCCTCGAAGGCCACCGCCAATTCCGGCAGCCGCCCGCCCTTCTCCAGCACCAAACCGCCGTCAGGCAGCGGCAGGGATACCCGCTGGGTCTCAACCAACCCGACACTATTGTGATGTCGCCGTTCCTTCGTCATAGTCATCCGCTTCACGCCAAAGCCGACACCATGTCGTGCCAAAACCCTGACTTTTCAATGATTTGAAAAACACCGGCTTTCAGCATACCGGATCGACAGCAGACAAGCAACTTTTTTCGTACCTGACATGATTCAAAAAGACGGTTCAACTTGCTTTGTAGAGCAATACCCTGTAATATTACCGCGTTTAATGAAATCCACTGGACAAAGCGAAATTTACCCCTGGTCATTACGCCGTCTCATAATGGACGTTGCCGTTGCCTTGATATTGCTGACGATATCGATGGCGTGCGGGCGGCGTGATGCGAATGACGCGCCCTCCGGTACGCCGGATTCCGAACCGGGCGTTATTGAGACGCTTACCGGCAAAGCCGCGGTCGACAGGGGACAGCGAGCCAAAGAGGTTATCCGTGAGGCCGACCGCGAGCGGCAACGGCAGTTGGATGAAGTGTTGAACGATTGACCGGATAACCGGCATAACGGTCATTTCACCGACAGTAACGGCAAGACGATACAACGATGGCAGACATTACGGTTACTTGTACGCAGTGCAACGCGACATTGAAGGTATCGGAATACGTCGATATCGACGCTCTCAAATGTCGTGGCTGCGGTGCGAAAATGGAAAAGCCGCACGCAGCCGGCGGCGAAGGCGCCATGGATACACCGGCCATCCGTTTGGCGGCGCCACGAGCACCGGAGCAGCCGGTCGCGGTAACCGCTGCCGAGATTGCAGCGATGGAACGTAACCGCAAGGTGCGTTCTTTTTTTCCGAAACTTCTAACCCGCCCAGCCAAGCCCTCCCGCCGTCGTCGTGGCGGACCGGTATCGGTGATTCGCTACTGGATTCTTTTCATAGTCACCCTGCTTGTGTCGGCGGCATTACGCTGGGGCGATATCGTGAGTCAACAATCCACACTCGATATCATGATCCAGGTCATGCTTATCTACTTCGGAATGCTGCACGTCGGCCTTGTCGCCCAGGCATTCCACGATGATGTTTTCCAAGGCATCCTCTGTGTGTTTATCCCATTTTACAGCGTGTATTATATGCTGAGCCAGTCGGATTCCCTGGTATTGCGTTCCATTAGCGCGGCCTTGTTGTTGACGTTCGCTTACGACCTGATGGTGTTTCTGACGAAAACCGGCGCCGATGTATACGATTTTGTCAATCGTTGGATAATGAGCGGCGCGGCCTAAAGGCGTCGGAACCCCGCTTTCAAGATACGACTACAATGTGACTTTAGTTCGATTCCCAGGGTATAGTATGATGAAGGCATGAATGATTCTGAAGCAACCAATTGGGTGACGTCATGGATAGAGGGCAGCACGGAAGCGTTTGCCATATTGGTCGAACATAATGGCGATGCGGTATACAATCTGGCCTACCGGATGTGCGGCAATCGCGCGACGGCCGAGGATATTGCGCAGGAAACATTCATCCGCGCTCATCAACGGCGTCATCAGTACAAGCCCGAGTACGCCTTACGCAACTGGCTTCTGGCTATATGCGCGAATCTCTGCCGCAGCCGCTATCGGGGATGGCGGCGCAACAAGGATACGGAACAAGCTTTTGCGGAGGAACAGGAAATAGAACGTAACATCCAAAGCCGCGACAACGGAATGTCTGAACACAAGATCGCTTTGGAACAGGCGCTGATGGCGCTGCCCGAGACGCTTCGTGCGCCGCTCATATTGCAATACATGGAGGGCATGACCATCCAGGAAGTGGCCGACACACTGCACCTGCGCTTGAGCGCCGCCAAAATGCGATTGACCCGCGGTCGCGATCAGTTACGCGGGATGTTGCAACGGACCGTCGGGGACAGGGGAAAGCCATGAACGAAAACAACCTTAACAACGAACGTAACGACGGCCCATCGGCCGGTACGCCGTTTAGCGCGCTGGCCGATTTGCGTGTCAACGCGCCCCCGGGCTTTACCGATCGCGTCGTACGCTCCTTGATGACAGCCCACAAGGCGCCGCGGCGCTGGGGTTGGCCGACCGGTTGGTCTTGGGTTGCGCCGGCATTAGCCGGCGCCGCGGTCGCCGTTTTGGCAACCCTTTTCTTTACCGGGAACGGACCGTTCCGGGGCAACGCCATGGATACCGTCGTGGTGCAATTCGAGTTCCATGCGCCGCACGCCGAACAGGTTGAACTGGTCGGAGATTTCACCGCCTGGCAATCAGGCCACATCCTTCTTGTCGGTCCCGATGAGTCCGGGCATTGGACCGCACGCATCAAATTACCTGCCGGACGGCATGAATATCTGTTCCTTGTCGACGGCCGCGAATGGGTAACCGATCCGCATGCAACGGCCCGCCGTCCCGACGGATTCGGCAACCTGAATTCCGTAATAAACCTTTAAACCATCGCAATGAAAACAAGATACTTCACCATCCTCTGCGCAATAACCGGTTTCGGCCTAATGGCCATGCTGTCGCCGAATACACACGCGGATGAAGCGGCACGCAGAATGTTGAGGGACCACCAAATCGCGGGACGCGACGCGGAACGGATCATAGCGTATTTCAACGAAAGCGAAGAACTCGGTTTACCCACCGAATTTTTGCGACTACGCCTGCGCGAAGGCGTAACCAAACAGGTCGATGTCGAACAAATTCAGGCCGCGCTGGCACAACGCATGCAAATGCTTAAACAAGCCCGGAAACTGTCGCCGCGGGACGCCGTCACGCCCGACCACCACCGCCGCCGCCGGTCCCGTCCGGATACCAGCGTCGAAACCCTGGCCCGCGCGCTGGAAAGCGGGCTACCGTTCGATATGCTCGAAGCATTTTACGCGTCAACACGCGACACCGCGTTGGCCATGCGGTTGCATCCCATCGTTGAAGCCGGCGAGATGATGCACCTGGCCGGTGTCGACATGGAATCCGTTCGCCACTTCATGCACGACTGCCGCGACCGTCGTCTGGGCCGCATGGAAACATTACGCGCCGCACGTTTCTGGATCGACAAACACGACCGTAACATAAATGGCGAAACCATACGCCGTCAATTATGGGGCGAAATACCGTCGCATGACCGCGACCCACGACACGATCCCAAATATCACCGGCAGCGCGAACGGGAGCCGCCATCCCGCCGCGCACGACCGGCACCCGCAAAAACGGCGCCGTCCCGACGTTCCCCCGACGGACAATAACCGGACCGGAATATACCATCGCAATTCCGCGTCTCAAAGATCAAGAATGCGGCCACGCCGCGAAGCGGTGTCGCCTTCATCAACTTGACCGACGGTCTCGGCCGTCATCGCCGCGGGGCGGCAGTTGCCGGCGGCCCATTTGCGCAGCGCCTCGATTTCGGCGCCATTGAAGCCCTCGGTGGCCTGCACGACCGCCCGCAGATCGAAGTCGGCGGGATCGCGCTTGCGGCGCCCCAGGTGGATGGCCGCGATTTCGCCGCGTTCGGCGGGTGTCGGCAGGTCCACGAAGAAGTATTCGTCGAACCGGCCCTTGCGCAACAGCTCGGGCGGAATGTGCAGCACCGGCGAGAGCCACAGCAGGGTTTTGAGCGTGCCTTTGAGGTCCGGCGCCATGTCGCGCAGCAGCCGGATGATCAGCGGGTTCATAGCCCCCGCTGTACTGGCTGGCAACAACTGTCTTCATCTTTCCCTCTTTGTGTTTTTTGCGCCTCTTTGCGGCGATCCTCCGGAAATTTTGACGCCCGACTCGCGACGCCCGACGCCCGATGGTTGTTTCAACACTTTTCTCTTTGCGCCACTTTGCGGCTATTCATTCCCATTCTCATCTTGCGCCTTCTTGCGCCTCTTTGCGGCTATTCTTCATTCCGACTTCTGGCTTCCATCTTTCGCATCCGGCTCCATGATGCGCCGTGCCAGATCAAGCAACCCATTCTCGAACTCACCCTTATCCGGCGGCGTAACCCAAGCCACGCTTTCCCAGGCGCCGGGCAATGTTTGCTCAATAGCCTTGGCGACCAGCGGCGGGAAGATGCCCGCCGCCTTGCCCGTGGCATCCTCGATCGCCCGCATGATGTCCAGCCCGTCTCGCACGCAGAGCCAGAACATGTCGGCCAGGTCCTTGGGCGCCATGCGGTCAATCAGGGCCGAAACCTTGTTCGCCAGAATATTCTCGCGCGTATCCAGCATCCCCAATCCAGGATGCCGCCACGGCGTTCCGATCCGGCAGGGAACATCGTTGACGAACTCGATCTTCAATGATGCCGGTCCCTGCACGAACACCCGCCCGAACCGCGCCTCGCGCAGGACAACCTCCATACGGAAGCCCCGCCCGTCGCAAAGGGCGCCCAGCACCGCGATACAGCGATCGCGCCACAATGCGAAGTCCTCGCGGTCGTTCGCGAACAAGTCGAGGTCTTCCGAGTAGCGATGTCCATAGTAGCCTCGGCTCAACGCCGTCCCGCCGGACAGGTACAATCCATGTTCGACGGTTTCGAGCG
The DNA here is from genome assembly GCA_003567575.1 of PVC group bacterium. Lineage (GTDB taxonomy): Bacteria > Verrucomicrobiota > Kiritimatiellia > CAIKKV01 > PXCX01 > PXCX01. Next base: position 8,201 of record PWZG01000430.1, read on the forward strand.
CCTTGAGCGCTTCGTCCTGCAACGCATACAACACGGCCCAATCGTTATGCATGCCGGCCTCCTTCCCGACGTTGGAGCCAGTCGAACACGTAGTTCATGCCTTCGCGGCGGTCCGACGAGCGCACCTTGGCCGCCAGGCCCGGCCATTGCGCCATGAACCGTTCGCGCGGCAGACGCCGCATCAACTCCCGGTACGGCGCATACTCGATCAAGCGCAGCAACGCCCAATCGGGACTAAAAGATGGGGACATGTTCCCCCTGTCGCCCGCCAGCAGCCGATCATAATCGGCGCCATCCATCTCGACATCCCACAGCCACGGGTATGCACTCATTACCATGCTCCGTTATTCGTTGGTAACCGTTCACGGGGTTGCACGAAGCCGGTTTCCCGTGGGAAAGCAACGATACGCCGTAAACAATATGTACGACGCCCCGCGAGGCCAAAACCATACCCCGTGAACGGTTACAAAAAAAGGATCCTACGGTTTGATATAATGCCAGTCGCCATTGAAAACTTTTCTCCCGCATCCCGCCGGTCCCGCCAATCCGTACTGGCCGCGACCGTATACCGGTTCATGGGCGCCGTCCAGCAACGGATCGACGTATTGCGCGAACCACTTTTCCAGTTCGGCCTTCATGTCGATGACACGCGAAGCGCATTCCGGGTCATCCACGCGATCGGTCGTTTCTCCGGGATCACTGACCATGTCATAGAGTTCATGCGGGCCATAAGGGTATCGGTGAACGTATTTCCAGTCGCTTGTCCGAATCATGCGTACGGGACCGTATTCGTCATATACCACGACGGTGTTGCGACCGTTACTACGCGATTTACCGGTCAATAAATGAGCAAAACTCGAGCCGGGCAAACGATCCGATTCAGGATTCTCCATCCCCGTATATTCAAGCAGCGTGGGCATGATATCGTAGTGGCTGACAAGTTCTTCCGTCACCTTATTGCCAGGCACGTGTCCGGGACGGGAGATCAGGCACGGTACCTTGACGGAGGTATCGAACATGTTCATCGGAAAGGTTCCATTCCCTTTACCGTACACGCCGTGATGCCCCATGTTCATGCCGTTATCACTGGTGAATATGACCAGCGTGTTTTCCCGTAATCCCAGCGTTTCCAGGCGGTCAAGTAATCGGCCGACATTCATATCCATCGCGGTCACGGCGGTAAAATAGCCCGCCAAAATCGCGCGCCGTTCCTCCGGTGTCCGACCCACCGGCGCCGAATTGATCTGCCAGGGATGAATCGGACCATCCGGCACGGATGTAAACGCACAATTTTCGAAATAATCGTCGTATATTTCCGCCGGATGCTGTTCACGGTCCCATGGCGAATGGGGCGCCGTATAATGAATTCCCAAATAAAACGGTTGATCTCCAGTCGCCTGCCGATCCAGGAACGCGATACCGTTATCCGTAATGACATCGGTAACGTAACGGGGTTCCCGGTAAACCTCGCCGTCCCTGATCATGGGCGCTTCATAGTAGGTTCCCCCACCCTTGGCATGCACCGCCCAATAGGTAAATCCTTTCTGCGCATGATGGGCGTCGCCCAGATGCCACTTCCCGCTTAATCCGCAGGCGTACCCGTTTTGGCTCAATATATCGGTATACCCGGTTTGACCCTTGAGATATTCGATCAACCGTCCTTCCGTGATGGGATCGTTTTTGGCGTTCCCTCCGCACAGCCAGTCGTGAACACCATGCTGGGATGGGATACGTCCGGTCAAAATGGATGCCCTAGCCGGCGAACAGACCGGCGAAACACAAAAACAATTGTCGAACCGCATTCCCGTCGCCGCCAACCGGTCCAGATTGGGAGTCCGAATTTCAGGATTGCCGGCGCAACCCATCGCCCACATCCCCTGATCATCGGTGAGAATAAAAAGAATGTTCGGCCTGCTGGTATCACTGCTTGCCATAATTTCAACTCCCGGTTGCGTTTGCGCTCATGATATCATCTTCCGGCCGGGGATCAAGGGTAATCCAAAACCCATACGCCTTGCAACAGGCGGGATTCTGTGATATTGCTTTATGCATTGTGACGGAGCGTTATGACGGAATCAGTTTCAACTCCAACTTCAACGGATATAAGACGCGTCCTTCATGACGTCTTCGGATTCGGCGGTTTTTTACCCAACCAATCGGACATCGTGACGGCGATTCTGGCGCGCAACGATGCCTTCGTAGTCATGCCGACCGGCGGCGGCAAATCGCTTTGCTATCAGTTGCCCGCCCACATGATGGACGGCGTCTGCATGGTTATCAGTCCGTTGATTTCATTAATGAAAGATCAGGTCGATGCCGCTCTGGCCACGGGATTGCGCGCCGCGTTTCTTAACAGTTCGCTTTCGGCGCCGCAAAAAAGACGCGTCGAATCGCAACTTGCCGGCGGGGAACTGGATCTTGTCTATGTATCGCCGGAACGTTTTGCGATGCCGGAATTCATCGCGCTGTTGAAACGGGTATCATTGTCATTTGTTGCCATCGACGAGGCGCATTGCATTTCGGAATGGGGCCACGATTTCCGGCCGGACTACCTGAATCTGGCGCGTATTATCACGGAATTTCCGCAAACATCGGTCACGGCCTTCACGGCTACGGCCACGGACCGGGTGCAGCAGGATATCGTCGCCAAACTTGGTTTGCGTTCCCCGCACGTTGTACGCGCCTCTTTCAACCGGCCCAACCTGTTTTACAAGGTGATCCCGAAAGAAAAACCGAGCGAACAGATTCTGCGATTCGTTCGTTCGCATACCGGTGAATCCGGGATCGTCTACCGGACCACGCGCAAAAGCGTGGAACAAACGGCGGACTACCTGGCGCGCCACGGGATCAAGGCCTTGCCATACCATGCCGGACTGGACGATACCGCGCGGGCACGCAACCAGGACGTGTTCAATCGGGACGATGCCGACGTTATTGTGGCCACCATCGCATTCGGGATGGGCATCGATAAATCGAACGTTCGTTACGTGTTGCATGGCGATCTGCCGAAAAACATCGAAAGCTACTACCAGGAAACCGGCCGCTCCGGCCGCGATGGCGAACCGGCGCAATGCCTGCTGCTGTTCGGATACGGCGATATTCCCAAAATGCGTTATTTTATCGATCCGATCGAAAACGACGACGAACGAAACCGCGCGTTGCGGTGTTTGAACGATATGGTCCGGTACGCCACGATTTTTGCCTGCCGGCGCAAACAGTTACTGAACTATTTCGGGGAACCCTATGCCGCGACCGGCGATGAGACGTGCTGCGACATCTGCGCCGGCCAGGTGGAAAGCGTGGATGCGACCCGCGATGCCCAAATCGTGCTGTCGGCTATCGCACGCACCGGCAACCGTTTCGGCATCAACCATATCGTCGCCGTAATCACCGGCGACGCTTCCGATCGCCTGCGACAACTCGGGCATGACCGGATCAAAACATTCGGCGTGGGTCAGGATCAGGATAAACGCCACTGGCGCGGCCTGATCGACAATCTGCTGGCCCAGGGAATTATCCGCCAGACCACCGGCGATTATCCGGTTCTGCAACTCGAGGCAAAGGCACAACAGGTATTGTTCGAGGGCCGCACGATCGAGATGTTGAAAACGCAACGACTGGCGGCGCGGCCGGCGCGGCGGCCGGCAGTGTCGAGCGCCGGCCCATACAATGCGGCGCTGTTCGATCAACTGCGCGAACTGCGCCGGAAACTGGCGACAGAACAGGGCGTGCCTCCCTATGTCGTCTTTACCGACCGGTCATTGCACGAAATGGCCCGCTTTTTTCCGGTCGACGCCGGCGACATGCTCCGGATTACCGGCGTCGGCGAATTCCGGCTCGCCCGTTACGGCGGCCCGTTCATGGAGACCATCCGCGCTTTCCGCAAGGCCCACCCAAACGTGGAATGCGTGGACTCGTAATCATGCCCGACGACAGGGGGGGCAAGCGGGGGCGGTCCGGGACGTCCCGCCTTACATGTGAATGGCGCTTAGACAAGACCGGTTTGGGACGGAATAGAACTTCCAATATCCAACACGGAATATCCAATATCCAAGGCAAAGCGTTATCGTTCCGCACTCTTCTTCGCTGTTCCGATACTCGTGAACAAGATGGCGATCAACTCATCGGTCTCTTTTTCGAGGGGCTTGAGATTCGATTCC
>PWZG01000497.1 GCA_003567575.1 PVC group bacterium
AGAGGCTCTGTATTGACTTTCCTATCCCGGATCAGTACTCTGTTCCCTTAAACACATACCCATGAAACAATCTCTCGATACATATTCCGTATCCCCAACGCTAACCGTTATCGGCCTGGGATACGTCGGACTACCTCTGGCGGCCGAATTCGGCAAATATTTCAAGACGATTGGATTCGATATCAACCGGCGGCGTCTGGATGAATTACGCGCCGGACGGGATCGGACGCTGGAAATCGACCAGGACCAGCTCAATGCCGCCGAATATCTGACGTTTACCGATGATATCCAAGATATCAAAGGGGCGGACTTTTTCATTGTAACGGTTCCGACACCTATCGACGAACACAAACGGCCCGACTTGTCACCGCTTTTCCGGGCAAGCGAAATCGTCGGCAGCGCCATTCAACCCGGCGCGATCGTCGTTTACGAAAGCACGGTTTATCCCGGTTGCACCGAGGAATACTGCGTGCCCGTGATCGAACGGGTAAGCGGACTGAAATTCAACCGCGACTTTTTCTGCGGTTACAGTCCGGAACGGATTAATCCCGGCGACAAGAAGCATACCTTGACGCATATCCGCAAAATCACTGCCGGTTCTACACCTGAAACAGCAAAAAAGGTCGACGATCTCTATCGGTCAATCATTACGGCAGGCACCTACAAGGCGCCCGGAATCAAGGTTGCCGAAGCGGCCAAGGTTATCGAGAATTGCCAGCGCGACATCAATATCGCCTTTGTCAACGAACTGGCCTGTATTTTCGAACGGATGGGAATCGACACCCAGGATGTACTCGAAGCGGCAGGTACCAAATGGAATTTCCTGCCGTTCCGCCCCGGCCTGGTAGGCGGTCATTGTATCGGCGTCGATCCGTATTATCTTACCTACAAAGCCGAGTCGCTGGGACACCATACCCAAATCATTCTCGCCGGCCGCCGCCTCAATGACAGTATGGGCACCTATGTCGCCGATCGCGTGATCAAACTGATGATCCATAAAGGACACCGCGTGCGAAATTCCAAGGTGCTGATCCTCGGCATCACATTCAAGGAAAACTGTCCCGACATCCGTAATTCGCGCGTCATCGATATCGTGCGCGAACTTCAGGATTTCGGGTGCAAGGTCAGCGTTCATGATCCCTGGGCGGATGCGGACGAAGTCCGCCGCGCATACGGATTGACTCTGGCGCCCTGTCCCAACGGAAAACAGAAAAATTCCATGGATGCGGTGATTTTGGCTGTGGCCCATGACTGCTTTCGCAATATCGATTTCGCCAATTTCAACAAACAAAACGTCGTCATCTTCGACATCAAAAATCAAATCAAACGGGAACTAGTCGACGATAGATTGTAAGGAAAACCCAGGAACCACGTCATGCATATTCTCGTCACCGGCATCGCCGGATTCATCGCCTCGCGAACAGCGGAAATACTCCTCGAACAAGGGCATACCGTGACCGGCATCGATAATATTAACGATTATTACGATCTCCGGCTCAAAACGTATCGCTTACGGGAACTTGCGCGACGAACCGGCGCCGGCGCGGATATCATCGACGCGCTCGATCCGGCGCGTGCCACCGTCAATACCTACGCCGGACCGGACCGGTTCGCAACGGACACGCTGATATTCCAACAACTCGATATCGAGAACAAGACCGCGATCGCCGACCTGTTCCGACGCCGGCGGTTCGACGCCGTCCTCAACCTTGCCGCACGCGCCGGCGTGCGATACAGCATGATCGATCCCGACGTTTACATGACCACCAATGCCATGGGTTCACTGCATATCATGGATGCCATGCGCGAAAACGGATGCACGAAAATGGTGCTGGCCAGCACATCGTCGCTTTATGCCGGACAAACCATGCCGTTCAATGAAGATTTGCCGGTCAACACACCCATCAGCCCCTATGCCGCCAGTAAAAAAGCCGCCGAGATGATGGCTTACAGTTATCATTACCTGTACGGGTTGGATGTCAGTGTCGTCCGCTACTTCACGGTCTTCGGACCCGCCGGCCGGCCCGATATGTCCGTCTTTCGCTTCATTAAATGGATCGACGAAGGGATACCCATCGAATTATTCGGCGACGGCTCGCAAAGCCGCGATTTTACCTATGTCGACGATATCGCGCGCGGCACAATCGCGGCCATCAAACCGCTCGGATACGAAGTCATCAATCTCGGTGGCGGAAACAACCCGATCTCGCTCAACCAGATGATTGCCTTCATCGAAGACGCACTCGGAAAAAAAGCACGTATCGACCCCAAACCATTCCATAAGGCCGACATCAAGGAAACCTGGGCGGATATCGGCAAAGCCGCCCGGCTACTCGATTGGCGTCCCGAAATCGATCCCTACGAAGGCTTTCAACGTGCCGTCAACTGGTATGAGGATAACCGTAACTGGCTGCGGGATGTGGTTTTGTAATGTGTAAAGCGGTCGCTGCGTAAAAAACTTTCCCGTCGGTGATCACGCTTTTGCGTGCATCTTAATTCGTGTACATTCGGTACGCCATTCGTGGTTCCGAAATTGGGTTGCGGGTGCCGCGCCTTAGAATTCGTAACTTCCGGCTGAAGGTCGCCATGCATGCGTTTCCGCCAACGGGAATCAGAGCGCCTATTCCGAATTCTGGGTCAACGCATTCGCCAATTTTAATAATTCTTTTACGTATACCGAAGAATTTCGCATCTTTTGCGTCTAACGTATAAAGACCGCTATCATGACCACCGATTTAACGGATGAACAACTTTTACGGGAATTTGCGGCCACAGGTGATTTGGGGTATTTCGATACGCTTGCCGGTCGCTATATCGGCAAAATCCGAGCGATGATCTATCCAATGGTGCTTAACCATTACGAAACAGACGACTTAACCCAGGAGACCTTGCTTCGGACGGTTAAATCTCTTTCAAAATTTAACGGGCGTTCGCGTTTTTCGACATGGATTTATCGTATCGCCATGAATACAACATTTTCCCACATTCGCAAAAGGAATCAGCATATCACGGCATGTTATGCGGATCCCGAGGAATGCCTGGGTTCAGACGCGGATCAACCGGGTTGTAATGCGCTGCAATACAAGGAGATGGATCAAGCAATCACCCGCGCCCTGGCCGGGCTGACGCCCGCCTTGCGTGCCGCCATCACCCTGACGGCCATTCACGGCATGTCGCCGCGGGAAGCCGCCTCCGTCATCGGTTGCCTGCCGGCCACCCTCTACCGGCGTGTTCACGATGCACGCCGGATTTTGAAAACACAGCTCTCGGACTATCTGGAATGAAATCATGAATGAACAAAACAACAATATCGACACCCTGCTGCGCGCGTGGGGAACACGCCAAGCGGCGACCCAAGAGCAGCTCAACCGCCTGCGCAGGAACGTGACGCGGCAGGCCGCGCGATCAACGGCGCCTACCGAACACCGTATTTGGAGGGGCTACAGCCCATGGCGCCACGCATTGACCGGTCTTGCCGCCCTGGCTGCGATCGCAGTCATCTGCTATCTTGCGGGCATGTATTGGAGTCGGCCCGGCGGCGATGCGGATACGATCGTTGCGGCGCCGCATGCCCTGACCCTTGAAGATGTGCGGCGGCATACGCTGCTCCTGGAAACCGTCCAGGAAATGTTTGCCGATCAATGGCGCTGGGTTGCGCAATACGACGGTGAAATGGCGATGGAAATCGATCCGCTGCCGGGCGGCGTTACGGATCGATCCCGTCCGGTTCTGGTGCGCGTGACAATGTTTTCCAGAAAACCCTCGGAGACGGAATGGCGCAAGGCTTGGGAGACCGAAGTTATGATGCGCAGCGAGGAGTTCCTTGATCTGCCGATGGACACCGCGTATGGTCACCGGCTGCAATTGTGGGTCCATCCGCTCGGTGACGGGAATCTGGACGTCGATACCGGGATTTCATGGGAACGTCCCGTCGCGGCACGAGCGCAGGGCAGTTATTTACTCAGCGAGGGCAAGCCGGCTGAAATTCTTGCGGTCCGGCGTGACGGCACGGAATATCGCGTTTTTCAGGAAGTCAAACTGTTGGCCTTGTCGGATGGATAAACCGGAGAAATGCAACGAGAAACCCGCCACCGCGGCCGATTGGACCGAAGGGAGTCCAACCTGATATGAATGTCATTCATGGGAAATTTCAGCAAACCTTACGGGCGGCCATCATGTGTGCCGCCGTCCTGCGGTGCGGAAGTCCCATGGCCGGGGCTGACGTCCTGTCCGATGGCGATGTCCGGATTACCGATCTGCAACCCTGGCGCGGCTATTTCGCGGGCCGGGATGCAGGCTTCCGGTTCGCCGTTTCGGCCCGGCGTCCCGTGCAGGGTCTGATCGTCTGGCGGTTTGCGGTCATGGACGCCACCATGGCACGCGGTGAACAGGCGCTGGCGCTTGATGCAACGCAACCGCTGACCGTCGACATTCCACTGCAATTTCCTGAAGCCAGGCCGGGTATCATTGTGGATGCCGTTCTTGAAGTCGGCATCCTTGACGATGCGCGCAAGCAAACGCGGGCAACCTATCGAAAAGCCATCCGGCTGTATCCCGACAACCCGTTTTTCGAGCAGACGGAGCGGCTGCAACAACAGCGCATTCATCTGTTCGACCCGGAAAACACGCTTGTCGAAAGGATGGAAGAACTCGGTGTTCCCTTGACGTTACTGCCGAATCTGCGGGCCCTGCGGCCGCAGCGGGACGGTATTCTAATCGTTGGCGCGAACGTATCGTTTCTCGATTATCGCGGTCTGTTCGCCGAAATGGCGGAAGCCGCCTCCCGCGGCGTCAAGGTTTTGTGCCTGACGCCGGCCGGTGGCGAGATCGAACTGCCCGGCATGGGCGGATCCGAACTGCCGCGGCCGCGATCTGTTCGGTTTCATGGGGTAGAGATTATTCATTCATACGACAAAAAATTCGATGCGCTATCCTGGCCGCTTGACGGCCGGATCGCATCCGCCGGCATTACCCTTGAAGGCGTTCGCGGATTGGTCGTCGGACAGGTAGGAAATCAAGCCGATGGCTGGCCGTGGATCGAATTCGAGTACGCTTCCGGCGGCCGCCTGATCCTTTGCGGTTTCGCCGTCACGGAACAATGGGATGCCGGTCCCATGCCGCGCTTTCTGCTTTTCGAAATCATCAATGAATTAAGCCATCGCAGTCAACCCCGCCGGGCGTCATCGCGTCCGGCCAACTAAGGAGTCATGTCATGAACCGCAAACATCTCTGTATCGTGGGGCTCGCCGCCGTCTGTCTGACGGTGACCATCGGCCGGCCGCGGGCCGAAGAAGCGCCGGCCGTCTATCCCACCGCCATTCTGTCGTTTGCCGAACGCGGCGCGGGGGTGCGCGGTTACGGCGAGATGGTCGGCGACATCCTGTTCGCCTCGCTGGCGGCGCGACCGGAACTGTTTCTGGTCGATCGCCAGGATCTGGCCAAGACCTTGCAGGAACATGAGCTGAGTCTGTCAGGCATGGTCGCGCCCGGACAGGCCATTCAAGTCGGCCACCTCACCGGCGCCCGCATCATTCTGACCGGATCGGTCATGGAAGCCGACAAAAGCATCTATTTGGTGGCCCGCATCATCGGCACGGAAACCAGCCGCCTGTTCGGTGAATCGGTCAAGGGACGGACCAGCGATGAGATCGGGCCGCTGGTCGAAGCGCTGGCCGACAAAGTGGCCAATACCATCGTCGAGAAAGCCAATTTGCTGGTTGCTGAAAGAGTGCAGGTCGAAGATCGCATTGCCGCCTTGAACGACCGGTTGGGCGATGCCGAGCGGCCCGTCTTGATGGTACGCATCGAGGAACGCCATGTCGGCCAGGCCGTCATCGATCCGGCCGCCGAAACCGAAGTGACCCTGTTCGCCCGCGGCAGCGGTTTCGAAGTCATCGATCCTAAAATCGGCCGCGAAAAACAGGCCGATATCGTGATTGAAGGCGAAGGCTTCAGCGAATTCGCCATGCGACGCGGCAACCTGGTTAGCGTCAAAGCCAGGCTCGAAGTCAAGGCGGTGGACCGTCGGACCGACGAAATCATCGCCATCGACCGTCAAACCGCTGTAGAAGTGGACCTGACCGAGCAAATCGCCGGTAAATCCGCACTCCAGTCGGCCGCCGCCATCATCGCCGAACGCATGCTGCCGAAGCTGGTGGGAAGGGAGTAAGGGGGCGCCCACAATGCGTATATCCCGTTGGAGGGCGGCAGTCCCCGCATGTCGCGGCGTAGCCTCGCGAAGCCGGATGCCGCCGCGGAGGACTGGCGGAAACAGTATAGAGAACAAGTCGTGTCCGCGGTTTCGGACGGATGGAGGATCTTAAAAAACTGTTGGATTTTACTAAAGTGGTGCAGGCGTCCCGCCTGCTTATTAGGAAAACAGGCTGAAAGCCTGTTCCACATTCCGCATCCAACCGGATTTTGCGGCAATAGGCGTAAATCGCGTCGTTGGATTCAGGTGGATACGGTCGCGCAATATATCTTCGTACGCGATCTGGATGCGTCCAATCCGCGCATGGACTTGATCCTCTGGAATGGTAACGAATATGTTGAAATTGTCACCGATCTAAAAAACCGTCGGTTCAGGTTAAGCTTGGCGGATTACAAAACCGTAATTGCGGGTTAAGAAAATGATGAGGGATTTTTTCGGAAAACGACGGATTGCTTCCGGCCGTCCGCGTCGTCGTCGTATACTGAAGGCTGTTGCGTGGACGGCGGTGACGGTTCTGGTCGGAGCGGTTGTCGTCTTTATCGCCGGTTGGGATATTCCTCCGCCCAATACGCATGACTTGCTTCTGCCGCACCCTTCCGTCGCGCCGAATGATAATGCCGGAACTTTTTTCAACCGCGCCCGGGAAACATTATATTGGCCGGATGAACATTTGGCCAGCGCTCCCTTAATCGAGCGATATATGAAGGGCAACGCCGATGATGACGATAACACTTACGTTAGTGAGATCATCAGGCGAAATATTACGACGTTGACATTCATAGCGCAAGGATTGGATCGCAAGGTGTATTTCCATCAGGAAGTGGATGATGACGTCATGCCGCGGCACATTACTGCCATGAACCGAATTGGACGGTTATTGGCGCTTAAAAGCCGACGTGATCGATTGGCGGGAAATTTTACGGCGGCAACCGATGCTTGCGTATTGCTTTTGCGGTTGGGCGACACGATTCAAGGAAATGCACCGCTACTCATTGATTTTATCATCGGTGCGGCAATACTCAGCAGGGGGCTAACGCAAGCGCACGACTTGACGGACGAAAACGATTTGGCGGACGCAGATCTGGAACGGCTGGCATCGACGCTCGACGCGCTGACGCCATTGGAGCAAGGTCTGATAAGCGGATTGAAGGGCGAGTATGCTTACTGGGCTGACCTTGTCGATCAAGTCCATGATCTCAATGCCGGAACAAATCAAGTATCGGAAGAACTGCAATATATTGTGTCACCCCATTCGCTACGCATGAAATCGATCTCCAGATATTATTTCCAACCCAATAGAACGAAAAAAATGTTAGCCGATCTCGCTCGCCATTGGATCCGGCAAGCGCCGCGTGCCATAGCGGATGTAGAAGACTACGACGTAATTGCAGCGCTTGGGTTCCCTTCATGGCTGAACGATGACATGGAATTATGGGATCCACTTTATGATGTGCTTGAGTATGCGATCAAGTTTACGATGCCCAATATTGCCGGCGTCGAAATATTATTGGCATCACAGCGACCTTGTGTCTGCGGGGGGCCTCTTAAGATGGATAGTCTTAAAACGCGCTGGCGAATCGAACAGCAAATATCGGAAACGCGATTATTGGTGGCGCGGCATTTGTATCGACGCCGATATGGTGATTATCCCGCTGAACTCATCGATCTCGTTCCCGACTTTTTAGAGGCGTTGCCAAACTCAGATGCCAAAGAATGCGATCAACGAAACCCCACGCGTGACGTCATTGATCGCGAGACGATTCACCATGAATAATGGAAAATATTTGTTATACATCTTAACGTCCTTCATGCTCGTGCTGTCAGGGGTTACGGTTTTATCCGCTCACGGGGATGAACCCGGCGTTCCCCGCCTGGCGGTCGGCGTCTATCGCGATGGCACGCTCGATGAAAGCCTGACGGAACGTTTGGACGTGGCTTTGGCCGCCGAACCGGACCTGGCGGTTGTCGATCGGAGATTACTGGCGCGTCTGTTCGACGAATGGCATCTTGGCGCCATGTCGCGGGCTCATCGGAATGCCCTGGAAATGGGACGCCTTCAGGGCGTGGATTATTTTGTCTGGATCGATCTCCCGACGGACAGCGCGAGCGGATTCATGGAAATCGTCGATACGGCCACCGGTTTCGGCGTCGCCGGCGTGCGAACGCCGACTGAGTTTGCGCAGCTTCGCAGCTTTGTACTCAGTCAAATACGCCGGCTCCCGGCGGATATTTTCACGCTGGATACCGATCGGACACTGGCTGTCAGCCGGCCGGCCGTCACGCCGGACATACCCGAAAATACACCGCTAACCCGCCGTTTACTGCATGATTTATCCGAAGCGCTGATTGCGGCGCGAATTCCGTTGTTGCACCGCCATCGCGTGGAACAGCTTGTTTCGGAAAGTTGGCGGGCGCAAAAAGGCGTGGTCGAATTGACTGATTTAGGCCGCGGACTACGAGGCGCAAGCGCGATTCTGATCCCGCGTATTTCATTTGAAACCACGTCGGCAACCCTCGAGTTGGTTTTGGTCGATGCCGTAACCGGTACGCGTTTGGCCGCCGCCACTTGGCTGTTGCCGATCGATGACGGACGCCTCCTATTGCCGGCAACCGTCATGGACTGGACGAGGGACGCACTTCACGACTTGGACAGCCGTAGCATCATGGAACAAACGCCCGAGCCCGACCGGTTGCAGCCGGAAACCCTGAAAGCGTTTTATCGGGGGGTATTGCTTTTCAACGAAGGCCGCTATCTCGAAGCGATGGAGTATTTCGCGGAATCTAGCGGCGCGGATCTGGCGTTTCCCCATCCTATTCGTTGGATTCAAGCATGTTTCGCGGCCACGGGCTTTAACGAAGTCGCTGAAAGTCTTGATGACTACTTTGAAAGTGTTACTACCTACAGAGTTCAGAATATTCCCTTCTATTACAATAATTGGAAACATCCCCGACAAACACCGGGGGTCAATCTGTTGGGATTGACCTGTCGCGATCCGGAGTTGACCGTTCACGGCGGACCACTACTCGACGGACTGCTGGCCGAACTCAATGCGCAGGGACATGGACCGGTTTTCCTGAGCGAGGATTTATCGGATCTAAAACGCGAATACGATGCGCTGGTCGGCATCGAAACGGCAACCGAAGCCGGATGGCGCCGGGCGCCGTTGTTGTTGTTCGAGAACATGATTTCAGCCCACCTGTTTCAGACGGAAGACGGATGGTTTGTCGATTTGGTGCGCGTTGACCAAATCATGCCGCCAAAGCAAAACCGGACACGAATCCGCCTCGAAAACGATCCTGCTCGATGGCAAACGCAACTGGCGAAAGGTGTCGCCCGAGTTTTTGGCCAGACATCCGGGATAGCGTTCGATGCCGCGTTCGAGCCGCTGGATGACGAACCCAACCTTTTCGAGTTGTATGCCCAAGTCCAGCATGAATTCAAGAATTCCACCTGGCTGAAATTAATGCGTCGCCATCCGGTCTTGGGCTCTAAATCCGGTTCGTTTGCTGCTCCGGCCGCCTTTTCAAGAGTTTTTTCCAGTCGCGCTTGGCCCGAATCCGTTAAACGCGGACTGGATGATTGGTTAATCCATGTGCTGCCGGACGATGACCCACGAAAAGCGCGTTTATCCATTCAACGAAAAATTTCGGCCGATAGATCAAAGCCTGAAGAATTAAACCGTCAGATGCAAATTGTCGCCGATCGATTTCCCGAACATCCGATTGCATTGGCGGTGCGTTTCAACGAGCTGTTGCTGAATTTGTCGCCCGAGAATTACCGCCAGAGCCGTGATGAACTGGAAGCCATGATTAATGACGAAAGAAGCGAGTTGATGAATAATCGATTGCGATCCTTGCACGCGGCGCTATCCGTTGCCCTCGGAGAGAGGTATGAGCTGCCCGTTTCACGACGCGGCGTGCCTCGTTCAGCTATGGAAAGAGCCGCCGAAAATCGATGGTTTGCTGAATACAATAAGCACTTTATATTACAACCCTCCGATTTCCTATGTACGCTCAATTTGGAGCGGAAGCATCCGCCACACCCCCGCTCACGGATGGATGGCGAGCTGGCCGGACAACTGTTTCTGCGACGGCTACTGGAACGATATGACATGATTCCCCCTCGCGATCCCATCGTTCGCGCAAACGAGATTTTGGAGCACGGATCAGGAATACCCGATGCCATGGTACGCGTTTCCCGTTTGATTCGCAATCTCATGAACGAGAATCCGGAAGACCTTTGCGCGGAAGCGCTACTGAAGCTTTGCGAGCAACATGCCGCGGAAGTGGTTCGGTTCTTTGACAATCCACGACAATTGCGAACCGGTGATGCCTTTCAGCTTTGGCGATGGATTGCGCCGTTTGCCGCCGACCAGCATGCCATGGACGACGACTTCATGGACCGCTTGCAATATTGTTCGGATGTCGTCCGTCATGCGGTCGTGTCGGCCGTTCGTGAGGAACGATATCGTAATATAAATTTCGCACGTCATCTTGGTTCGATCGGTTGGCTGGAACGACGCCAGAGAACGGAAGACGAATTGTTGGCCGCGGCGGATGAGGAATGGGAACGCATTGGACGATATCGACGCACATGGGCAGCCTATATGTACCGAAAACGCGCCAGCGCGGACGACGATGAATGGCGCCAAACATGTCTCGCCGAATTCCAACGATTAAAGGACAACGAAGGGCAAATCCTCGAAGATATTGCGCGCCGGAATCTGCATGCGCTGGCTTATCTGGGTCAACATTTCTATTTGCTTGGTGACGACGAGCGCGCCAATCGAATCCATCATTGGTTTCTCGCCTTGGAGAATGGCGCCTATCGAGCGCACGCCTGGCATATGCTGGTACTAACCGCCCGTCGCGCCGGTAATTTGCCATACGCATTCAATCTAGCGCAGCGGGCGATTGAAGCGCTCGACGGAAGTTCCGGCGCTTTGCGGATGCTCACGCCGTATGGCGGACATGCAGGAGTGGGCGTAACAACGCTGGAGGAATTACGAGCTTTTGTCGAAGAGGCCCGTCAAAATCCCAATATTCCGTTTGTCTGTCCGGTTAAACGTTATCAAGAACGTGGTACTTACAGTTACAATACGCATGTCTTGGTAAACGGTTTTTCAAGTCAAGAAACGGATTTATCCGATATCCTCAGTGATCTATTTGATGATCTTGCGGAAACGGTCTCACCAGCGGATAATATTCTTGAAATGGCTTTGTTGCATCCGGATCCGGGCATTGGGATCATGGCTGCCGGCATGATCGAGAATCCGGACGAGCTGCTGCGCATCGTTTTGAATGCCAGGCACTGGGTTACGCGCACTGTCGCCCTGGAACCGTTGATACAACAGGATCATCTGGCGCAAATCGCGATCGCATCCCGTGACTCAAATATACGTTATACGGCCATGAGAAAGTTGTCCGATCCGGCGTTATTGGCCGAGGTGGCGCTGGCGTCGCATGACTGGCGATTACGCCAGGATATCGTCAAGCGCCTTGAAGATCCAACCGTGTTGACTCATTTTGCTGTCGAGGATCCCGTTTGGCCGGTGCGGCGGGAAGCCGTGAACAGAATCGACGATCAGACCTTGCTGAGGCAAATTGCCATCCATGAAGCCGATCGCGATGTGCGGGTTGTCGCCGTCCGGAAAATCGATGATCAGGAATTGTTGGCCAGGACAGCTAAACACGATGCCGACGCGCTGGTTCGCTCGGTAGCCGCGGGCAAACTCAATGATCAGAATCTACTGGCGCAAATTGCCATGACGGATTCGAACTTGCATGTGCGTATTGTAGCCGGCAGACGGGTCACCGATCACGAGATATTGGAAACAAAAGGAATGTGGTTTTCTGAACGTATCGCGCGAACCGTTAATGATCCGGCACTGCTGGCCGATCTTTTACAAAACTCATTATATGAAAACGTGCGATCCATCGCCTTGGATCGGATCAGTAATGACGATTTAAGAAACCTTGTCGACATTAAAACCGCGGCCGGGAATGTCGGGCTGGAGGCTGTCAAGCGATTCGATGACCCGGCATGGCTGGCTGAGATGGCTATCGACGCGCAGCATGCAGCGGTTCGTGAAGCGGCTTTGGAGAAAACGGATGACCCGCGGTACCTGGCAAAAATAAT
>PWZG01000614.1 GCA_003567575.1 PVC group bacterium
GTCAGATTTTTCTTTGCTGACCTCTGACCTCCGACCTCTGACCTCTTGCCCGACACCATCCATGGCTCCGCGTCATTTTTCTTGTTTTTTTACGCAACCATGCTTGAATAAGGCACTAAGGTCAGACCCCGCGGACCACATGATTTTGTCGAATTCCGAAAAGAGTGAAAAACCGGTTTCGGGTATTGACTGCACGATCAAAGAGTGGTATTCTTTATGTATTTCCATCGGGTTGAGTGCAGCGGAGCGGAGTGCCGTTAATATTGGCTCGGCATAGGGTAATACCTCGCCGGCCTCCATCTCTGAAAGCAACCGAGCGAAGCGAAGGTTACCCTTGAATGTTAAGCATACTTCCGCTCGGTCCCGGACCGTCTGCGCGTGGTCACTCAAAGGCAAGCGGGTGGGTACCCGCGCCGCCTCAAAAGGGATTTCTTATCAAACAATTCATCTTTGGCAAAATCCGTATCGCTTTGCGCTGTCTTGCTTTTACAGTTGCCGGAACACTCTGCGTTCCTGTGGCAGGGGCGCAAGGCAGCGTGTCATCACCCATCCGTTCCGGCTGCGAGGTGGACTACCCGCCCTTTAGCATCGTCCATGAGGACGGTCGCGCTGATGGTTTCTCGGTCGAGTTGCTGCGGGCGGCCTTGGCGAAGATGGGCCGCGAGGTGACCTTCCGCACCGGCCCCTGGAGTGAGGTGCGCGGTTGGCTGGAGCGTGGCGAGAT
Source organism: PVC group bacterium (assembly GCA_003567575.1). GTDB lineage: Bacteria > Verrucomicrobiota > Kiritimatiellia > CAIKKV01 > PXCX01 > PXCX01. The sequence continues at coordinate 725 of PWZG01000614.1, forward strand.
AGATGCGCTGCCGCTGGTCGGGCGTACACCCGAACGCGAAGCGTTCTTCGATTTCACCTTTCCCTACATGACCATGCATGGGGCGATTGTCGTCCGTGCGGAAACAACCGATGTGCATACCCTCGACGATCTGCGCGGCCGGCGCGTCGGCGTGATGCAAGGCGACAATGCCGAGGAATTCCTGCGACGGGTGGACCGCGCATTCGAGATCGTCGCCATGCCCACGTTCACGGATGCCTTTCAGGCGCTGGATCAAGGCCGCTGCGACGCCGTGGTCGTCCAGCGCCTGGTTGCCATTCGACTGCTTCAGGAAACCGGTCTGGACCGGCTTCGAATCGTCGACCTTCCAGTCCACGATTTTTCGCAGGCGTTTTGTTTTGCCGTCAAGAAGGGCGACAGCGAGACGCTTGCCATTCTGAACGAGGGGTTGGCGCTGGCCGTTGCGGACGGCACGCACCGCAATCTACATGCGAAATGGTTCGCCGCGCTGGAACTGCCGACCGACCGACCGATCATCATCGGTGGTGACCACAATTACCCGCCGTTTGAATTTCTGGACAAGAAGGGCCGTCCGGCTGGTCACAACGTGGATCTGATCCGCGCGGTGGCCGAGGCCACGGGCCTTGATATTCGTATCCGTCTCGGGGAGTGGACGGCGATTAAGCAGGCGCTTGAAAGCGGTGAGATCGATGCGGTCCAAGGCATGTTCTATTCCCCGGAGCGTGAGAAGCGCTTTGACTTTTCACAAGCGCATCTCGTCAATCATGGCGTTGCCGTCACCCGCAAGACAGACGCTCCCCCACCGTCGAGCGTGGAGGATCTCGCCGGCAAAAGAATCATCTTGCAAGCCGGCGATATCCTGCATGAATTCTGCCGGCAGAACGGGCTTACCAACCACCTGACGCTGGTTCATTCGCAGGAAGCGGCCCTGCGCGAACTGGCCGCGGGCAGGCACGATGTCGCCCTGGTGGCACGCATGGCCGCCTTCTACTGGATCGAGCGAGAGGGGTGGGAGAATCTGTCCGTCGGGCAAAAAGCACTCGTGTCGCCCGAATACTGCTTTGCCGTGCCGCATGGCAGCCAGGCACTACTCGCGCAATTGAGCGAGGGGTTGACCGCCATCTCCCATTCCGGCGAGTACAGACGTATTCATGAGAAATGGATGGGAGTCTATGGTGGCCATCACACCTGGGCTGAATTGCTGAGGTATGTGGCGATGGTCGCCGGGCCACTGCTGCTGATCGCTATCCTGGCGCTGATCGGGTCCTGGGTGCTAGGCCGGCAGGTAGCCCGCCGCACCGCTGAACTGCAAGAAAAGGAAGCCTTCATCCGCAGGGTCATTGACAATCTTCCGGTCGGGGTGGCGGTCAATTCCCTCGAACCGGCGGTGGCCCACTATATGAACGATTTGTTCCCAAAGATCTACCGCACGACGCGCGATAAGATCGCGTCTTCTGATCAGTTCTGGGAGACCGTTTATCCGGACCCGGAATTTCGCGCGAAAATACAGGCGCAAGTTGAATCGGATTGCCGTTCCGGAGATCCCGAGCGCATGGTATGGACCGACATCCCGATTGAACGCCCTGGCGAACCCACGACATATATCACCGCGCGCAACACGCCGATCCCCGGCACCTCGCTCATGATTTCGAGCGTCTGGGACGTCACCGAAAAACGACGGCAGGAAGAGTCGTTGCGCCGCATCGAGTGGATGCTTACGCCCGGTCACGCGGCGCCGGAGCAACAGACACCGCCCACCTACGGTGAACTGACCGGTCTGAATACCGAGCGGACGATTCTGGATGCCGTCGGCAAGGAGACCCTCGAGGATATTGTGCGCGATTATCTCGACCTTCTCGACACCAGCGCGGCCGTCTACGAACGCAACGGGGACTATGCATGCGGCATCTTCGCATCCGGCTGGTGCCGGCTGATGGACGATGCATCGCGGCGACTGTGCGGGACCGACGACAATGCCGCGGCGCTGGCCAGCGGAAAATGGCACTGTCACGAGTCGTGCTGGAATGAGGCATCCAAGGTCGCGATGGACAC
>PWZG01000315.1 GCA_003567575.1 PVC group bacterium
CAGCAAACCCTGGATGAGCTGATCGCCACCCTCGATATGGAAGCACTGCTCAAGAAACCCGTGCGCAACCTCTCCCTGGGCGAACGCATGAAATGTGAACTGGTGGCAGGGCTGCTCTACCTGCCCGACATCCTCTTCCTGGACGAACCCACGCTGGGACTGGATGTGGCCATGCAGCGCCGCCTGCGCAATTTCCTCAAAGCTTATAACCAGAAGCACACCGTTACGGTCATCCTCACCAGTCACTACATGGCGGATGTGACCGCACTCTGCCCGCGGGTGATGCTGATCCATCACGGCATCCTGATCTATGACGGGGCACTGCAAGACCTGGCGAACAAGCTGGCGCCCTTCAAGCTGATCAAACTCCAATTCAGCACCCGTGTGGAGAATTTTGAGGATTTCCTGACACCCTTTTCAGCTGTTGAACAACTGCCTGCGGAAAATGGCCTGCGTATCCTGCGCATCCCCCGGGAAGATGTCGCCCTGGTGACATCCAGGCTGCTCGAAAGCCTGCCGGTAGCTGACCTGGCAGTGGAAGACCCGCCAATTGAAGCCGTCATCGACCAGGTTTATGAGGAGGGCGCCTTATGAATCACCGAGGCGGATGGGAACTGATTAAGAACACCTGGCAGTCTTGGATCCAGCACCGGGGGTTTTTCTTCTTGCTGGCTTTCGGCTGGATGCTGCCGCTGCTGGTGTATTTGTTCATCTGGTCGGCGGCAGCAGGAGAAGGGGCCATCGCCGGGCTGACCCAGGAAAAACTGGCCGGCTATTACCTGATCCTGATCCTGGTCAACCAGCTCACCTATGCCACCACCAACTGGACCGTTGGGGACAACATCCGCTTGGGGCAGATCAGCCGCTGGCTGTTACAGCCCATGTCGCCCATCTACCATGCCATCTCCCAGGAAATCGCCGGGAAAGTGGTCTTCATGCTCTTTTCAGTGCCGATTACGGGCTTGCTGGCATTGATCATCCGCCCCCAAATCAACCTGACCTGGCAGCAGGGACTGCTCTTTTTTCCCGCCATCACCCTGGCCTGGGGATTGCGCTTCTTCTGGGGCTACTGGCTGGCACTGCTCGCCTTTTGGGCCACCCGGGCTGATTCTCTGCTGGCACTGCAGGATACGTTCATCTTCCTGCTGGGCGGTCACCTGGCACCTTTAGCGTTATTACCCCGGGGCATGCAAACCCTGGCGCTGGTTCTGCCCTTCCGGTATATGTCCGCGTTCCCGGTCGAAGTGCTGACGGGCCAGCTCAACAGTGGGGAAACACTGATCGGGTTTATCATCCAACTGGGCTGGACAATCACAGCCTTTGCACTTTATCGCCTGGTGTGGACGCGCGGCGTTCGGCGTTATGAAGCGATTGGAGGTTGAGGGATGCATCATCTCAAATTAATTGGCGCTTTTTTGAAAATCTCCAGCCAGGCAGAGCTGGCCTACCGGGTCAACTTTTGGATCCGCCTGCTGCATTCGCTCCTGAACCTGGTCACCGGCGTGCTCAGCCTGGTGGTGATCTTCAACCAGGTTGAGTTCATCAGGGGCTGGGACTTGCCCGGGGCACTGGCCATCCTGGGCGTGTACTTATTGCTGGGCGGACTGCGGTCGCTCTTTATCGGCCCCAGCCTTGAATCCGTAGCAGGTATGGACGGCGAGATCTGGACGGGTACGTATGATTTCACCCTGCTGCGCCCCCTGGACCAGCAGTTCCTGATCAGCTTTCGTCATTGGCGCATTTTCGCCCTGGTAGACATCACCATGGCGCTGGGTGTGCTGATCTACGCACTGACCTTGCTGGGACTAACGCATCTGTCCCTTTCAATGGTACTAAGCTTTACCCTGACCCTCCTGGCAGCTGTGACCCTGCTGTACGCCGTGCTTCTGGCTTTCTCTGCGCTGGTGTTCTGGAATCCCGGCTTTTTGTTCACCTGGGTGATCAACGACCTGTTCCAGCTGGCGCGCTACCCGGTCGGGCTTTACCCGGGCTGGCTGCGGTTGGTGCTGACCTGGATCATCCCGGTCGGCTTGATGACCACCATCCCCGCCCAGGCATTGGTCGGTACCCTCGCACCCTGGATGCTGGTTTTGACCCTGGCCTTCACGATCGGCGCCTTCCTGCTGGCCACCTGGCTGTTCCGCCAGGGACTGAAGAAATATGCCAGTGCGTCGAGTTGAACGAATCAACTTTCCTTTAAACAAAGGTTGTCATCTCTCCGTACGCCATGTATGATTAGACACAGAACATCACCAATGTGAGGATTTGTTGTGTTTAAAGATCGCATCTCAATCGTAATACGCAGGACGCTGCAATTCATCATCCCGGCCCTGATCATCCTCTCTTTGGCTGCACCAGCCACGCTTGTGACCGGGCAACCAGCTCTGGTCGGGGTGCGTATCCCGGCTGAAACTGCCGGTGAGTTACAGCGCACCCTTTCATCAGGTGAAGTAGTAATCGATTATGGATCCTTCACCTGGATGGTGCTGACCCCTGCAGATTTAACAGGCCTAGATGCGGCCGGCATCCCCTACCAGGACTTCCCCAATCCTTTCAATCTATCCCTGGGCGGGGAGACCTTTGATCCCCTGCATGGCCCTCCAAATTTCCCCCCTGAGATCATGTCCCCGCTGGATACCGGTAAGCCCGGGTTGCACCTGGTGCAATTCCAGGGGCCCACCAAGTCCGCTTGGCTGGAAGCCCTCCAGGCGAGCGGGATGGAGATCGTGCAATACATCCACCCCTTTACCTACATGGTGTGGAGCGATGGG
>PWZG01000404.1 GCA_003567575.1 PVC group bacterium
CATGTGCGGATGTTTCGCTTACGGGGCTTGCGGCGACCGATTGATGCGCCTGCCGCGCGATGCGCATGTATTGCGGCGCGCAGGTGGCTTTGATGTGCAGGCGGCCCGCCATTTCCAGCGACCGTGCGTGCAGTTGGCGCAGAACTTCTTCGAAACGTTCCGGCGTCAGGCGGTCATCCTCGCCGAGCGTTGCGCCGCAGCCCACCGGCACCAGCATGAACAGGTGGAAGGCATCGGCGCCGAAATCCAGAGCCAGACGCAGCAGCGCATCCAGATCGCGGTCGTTATGCCGCGTCATGGTGGCATTGATTTGAACGGGTACTCTTGCCGCGCGCAGATGCGCGATGCCGCGCAACGCATCCTCGAAGCAGCCTGGTAAACCGCGAAACGCATCGTGCGTAGAAGCCGTTGCTCCGTCGATGCTGACGCTTGCCCGCCGGATGCCCGACGCCATCACGGCGCGTGCGATCGGCGGGTCGATCGATACCCCGTTGGTTCCCATGGCAACGCGTGTAAACCGGTCGGCGCAAAAACGGGCGATACGGAAAAAATCGGGATGCGTCAATGGTTCACCGCCCGTCAACACCAGGATCGGATCATGCGTTGCCGCGATTTGGTCTGCCACGCGCAAAATTTCTCCGGTGTCCAGTTCGCCGGGAAACGTATCCTGTCCGGCCTCCGCCCGACAATGCCGACAGCGCAAATTGCAGCGCGCGGTCAATTCCCAGAACAACAAGCGCAAGGGCGGTGTCGCTCCCGCCTGCGCCGGGGCGGCTTCGCCGGGCAGGCCCGCATTCGCAAGTCGTCGATTTGTGTCCATCGTATATCTCTGCTTTCGCTTCTACCTTCGTCCCTGTGGGGACTAGACCCTTTTCGGTAGGCATACACGTTTTTGCGTGTATCTTTTCTGAGAGAACGGGAGACCCGAACCGGTTATCGTAGGCCCGATCTTAGCCCCGATGCTCGTCTCAATCGTAGTCTTTTTTGCTTTTTTATCGACAAAGCTCGCCTCAAGGATTATTTCTTAAATTTTGCCCTCGGATGAAGCAGGTCGGTTAAGCGTATCCGATTAAGGGAGACGGTTAAGTGTTGGATAAAGTGTATGATTAAGTGTCTTGTCAAGGTCTGTAGTCTTCAGTTTGCAGTCTTCCGTTGCGGGCGTCAGCCCGCCTTAGCAGTTTCCTTGTCCGACAAATAACACGCCGGATCGGGCGCCCACATGTCGCCGCTGATGGCTTCGGCGCGAGCACGCAGATTGCCGTTGCAGATATCCAGCCGGCGGCAGGCGGCGCAACGGCCCTTCAGGTGTTTTTTGCGCTCACGCAGTTGCTGCAGCAGGGTATTGTCAGGAGCTGACCATATTTCGCCGAACGGTTTCAGCCGCACATCGCCCACCGGCCGGTTGCGCCAGAACTGATCGGGATACACGATCCCGTTCCAGGCGACGCAGGCAATCCGTTCACCCGATGCGTTGCCGCCGTTATGACGCAACAACATCAACGCTTTGGCGGCGGCATCCGGATTCTCGGTCTCCAGGCGGTCCAGTAGATACGCGCCGTCGGCATGGTTGCCGACCGTCAACAACTCCACTTCTCGGTTTTTCCGTTGCAGCCGGCGCGCGCCATCGAGGATAGTGTCCAGTGCCCGACGGGTGGCGGCGGCGCTCAGGTCGGCGCCTATCAGGGCGCCGCCCCGCCCGCTGTAGGCCAGGTGGTAGATGCAAACGCGCGGGATGCCTTCATCCGCCGCCAGATCAAGTAATCCCGGGATATCGTCCACATTCTCCCGCGTCATCGTGAAGCGCAACCCCACTCGCATACCGGCGTCGCGGCTGGCGCGCATTCCCCGCAACGCCAGATCGAAGGCGCCCGATACGCCTCGGAAACGGTCGTTGGTTGCCGCCAGCCCGTCGAGACTGATGCCGACATACTTGACGCCGGCATCGCGTAGACGGACCGCGGTCGGTTGATCGATCCGCGTGCCGTTGGTCGAAAGAGAGGCAGTCAATCCACGCTGCGACGCATGTTGCAGCAAATCGAAGACGCGCGGATGCAGCAGGGGTTCGCCGCCGGAAAACAGTACGGCCGGTACATTGAATGCCGCCAGACCGTCAAGGAACCGGCATGCTTCGGCAAATGTCAATTCGTCGGCATCCGCCGCTGTCCGCGCCACAGCATAGCAATGCACGCAACGCAGATTGCAGCGTCGGGTGATATTCCAGGCTACTACCGGTCTCGGCGCGGTAGCACCCTGCGGATCGGCCGTGAACGGCGCGCCAGGCATGCATGCATTGTCTGTCCCATATCGCAACGCATCGGCGCTGCCGGGTACGTTGTTATATAATCGGGAGATACTGATCATGATTGAGATGCATTGGCGTTTAACTTATTATCATATCATTTCTGGCTGGAAATTCCAATTCATTTTCGTGTAGTGGTGTAGAGGAAACGAAAAACGAAGATTGCGATGACGATGAAAACGAAAAGGATCGATCCACAACGATGTCGTCCGCATGAATTTTCAGGTTGCGTTTTAATCGACCGAGATTCGTAGATTTGTCCCGTTGCGAAAACGCCCTTTAAACGTAAGGGAACCTGTATATGGATCCGCTTAAAACGGCTTCTTTTTCATTGTTTTGTCGATAAATGATTTTGTCGTTCTTCGGTTTTCTGAACCAGGCTAAGTTTGACAATGAGATTGAACTATCGCATGTTGCCTGATATGATGTCTCTGAAAGCAACCGGAGCGAAGCGAAGGTTACCCTTGGAC
>PWZG01000378.1 GCA_003567575.1 PVC group bacterium
CTCGGCGGTAATCGTTTCGGGCGGCGGCAGGTCGACCTCGGAGCCAACATACTTGAAGCCGCTTTCGCCCATCAGGACATAGCGTTTGACCCAGTCGCACCGGAGCGGATCGATGCGATTGAACCGGTAGGTCTCCGATTCACACCGTAGTTCGATGGTTTCTTCCGAAATGGCCCGGGACGGACAACGCGTGACACAAGGCCGGTCACAGGTCGCGCAGGCCGCCGGTTGCCCGCTTGGCGCCAGCGGCGAGGCGGCCAGTGGCGCGTCCGTAACCACGGCCATCACCCGCTGCCGGATCCCGAAAGCCGGTGTAGACAAATGACCGCTGAGGCTCAATTGGCCCAGCCCCGCGGCCAGGCCGGCAAACCGGTTGGCGAACAAATCGGGCTGCGGACCGCGCGGACTGGCGCTGAAAGACTCGGTGGCGGCCAGATCAGCGGTGATCACCCCGTGATACCCGAGCGATTCGAGCGCCTTGACCAGCCGTATCCCGATCAAATCACCTAATTTTTTCGTGATATACGTCAGGAATGCATAGGGTCCGACAGCTTCGGCAGGTGGTTTGGTCGCCCATTCGAGTACTTCGGCATGATAACGCAACGCGAAGACCAGTACCGAGCGGGCGCCCGGTAGCCAGTCGCGGGGCTTGCGCACCTCGCGCCGGCGCGGTTCGATGCGCGGATCCCAGCGCGAAAAGCGAATCGAATGATCCTTGGCATCCAGAAACACATCGGATTCGAACGCCGTCCGTAATTGCCCGGCAATCGCGTCGAGCCGCTCGACCGAAGCAACGCCGGTCAAATCGGCGCCAAACGCGCGTGCCTGTGCCTGCAACCACTCCGTCAGGTTGGCCGTGGCATCGCCGAATCCGGGTCGCGACGGCACGTCCGCGCCGCCGCGGGTCATGGACGGGAGCCGCATACGCGTGATCACGGTGTTGGAAACCACTTGCGCGGTGTTCGTTTTGAACGGCTCATAATCCGCCAGTGCCTGCGCGCCCGGCAGCGGGTTATGAAACGTATCGGCGCGCTTACCGCTGCGTTCGACGGTCATCAACGTGCGATACCCCAGCCGTTCCAGTTTACGCGTCATGTCGTAACAGAGCGAATCGATACAGTAGCGGGCGGCTGTTTCAAACCCGTCGGTCGTCACGCCCTCCTCCGGTTGCGTCATGGCCAGGGTAATCGCGCTCCGCGCTCCGGACAGGTAGTCGTCAAGGTTGACCCCTCGTTGCCGCAATTCATCGGCGCTGCGAATGACGGCGACATCGGGCCCGCCGGTCAGGGCGGGCGCCAGCAGGCGGTCGAGGATGCCGCGATCGGACTCAATTTCAACCGGTGCTTCGGGGAAACGGCGCATCGGGGTCCGGGAATAGTTCCGGTCGAACATACGTTTGTCTTTCGGCAGGCAGAACTTGAGGCACTGGCCCATTTCGCCGGAGCGCAAACCATGTTTGGCAATCATTTCAAGCAACAGGGCTTCATCGACATGTTCAGGTATTTCCAGGTCGAGATCCAGGTCGAAATGCTCACCCCATGCGCAACGCCAAAGGTTTTTGTTGGCGAAACGGTATTCATAATCCTCGATATGCAAAACCTTGTCGCCGTCGACTTCCTTCGATAACGCCTGGGTCGGACAATGTTTGCGACACAACATGCACTCGTCGCAAACAGTGCCCGGAGGAATCAACGGATCGGGTTCAAGTTCCGCGTTGGTCAGAACCGTCACAAACCGGTTGCGCGCCCCGAATTCCGGTGTCAGCGCCAGCCCATTGAACCCCATATCCGCCAGTCCGGCGACTACCGCCATGTAAATATGGCTGATATCCGGCGCGAAGACGGCATTCAAATCCTTGTATTCATTATAGCGCCAGATATTGCTTGAGACGACCGGTATGGCGCCATAACCGCTGCGTTCAATAAATGTCGCCATGCGGTAGCTCAGTTCATCAAGCCGGGAATTCATCAGGTATTGTACCGTATAGGGTCCGATTTCCTGCGGATGCGTTTCGCCACCCAACTCGATGCAGGCATCGGGATGCTTGAGCGCCATCACGATCACCGTCCGGCAACCGGGATAAACCCCCTGGGGACTCATCATCAAAGGGGCATGCCGACAACGCTCAACATTGCCGAACCCGATCAGATCAGCGCCAAGCGCCAAGGATTGCCGACGAATTGTTTCCTTCAAAGACATGCAAACTCCCTTCGGTACCGTGATTCAAGGGTAAAATTGACACCTCGCCTTGGAACAAAAGCTACAGATTTTATTCTGCATGGTCAAACAAAAAACGTAACCTTTCATAGGCATCGAATCATATTGAGAAATGCAGACCGGACTGCCCTGAAGCTTTGCCATAAGGAAATTTTCGCTTATGAAGATTAAGAACGACGAAGCGAAAATCCGACGTGTCGCGGCGTCTTGTCCTGCGTAGCTGAGGCGTAGATGGAAGCGTGTAAACGGAAGCCCGAATGGCCGAAACCGGAATGACGAACAGTCTGGTAAAAGGCGTGTCTCCTTGTTTTTAGCTTAGGTATTTCGTCATTCCTTCGTGCTTGGGTATTTGGGTATTTCGTCATTCTTCATTATACTCAACATCGCGCAGGGATCAAGCGCCGTGACACTGAAATACCGACGAAAGTGATATGCGCCCATCTTCCGTGCCGGGATTGACTCAGGGCTGTTATTGTTGTTATATTGCGTCTGCATTTTGGCCATGTATTTTGTTATTAACGGTTAATGCGCATTCACCGTTTAA
>PWZG01000181.1 GCA_003567575.1 PVC group bacterium
ATACTGGCTGCCGCTGAACAAATTGCCCGTTCAAAACGCTTGTTTGCCATTTTCTACACCAACTTCATGTGCGGTCCCGACAGTTACCTGCTCACCTACTTCAAGGAGATCATGGGCCGCCACGGAAAACCCTATCTATGCCTTCAGTTCGACGGACACGGCGCCGATGCGGGATACCTGACCCGGGTGGAAGCGGCGCTTGAAACATTTCATGCCTGGAGTAAAATCCCTTTCCCGCAAACCGCGACGGAACGGGCATCGAATACTGACGTGGAGGAAAATCCATGAGACATCCCCCGAGCGACGGCGACAACGCCATGCGAGCCATCGCCTCCCCACCAATCGATCCAAACGAACGCGACATGGTTTTGTTCGTGCCGCCCATGGAACCGTTTGCCTGCCAACTGGCGGCGGCCGTCTTTCGATCGACCGGTTTCGATGCGCGCGTCATCGAAGAAAACGCCCAAACACTTGCCATCGGCTTGCAACATACGGGCGGCGGCGAATGCGTTCCATGTCCATCGACTACCGGCGCCCTGATTCACGCCATGCAAGCGTCGGGATGTCCTCCGGAAAAAGTCGTTTTTTTCATGCCCACGGCTTGCGGCCCCTGTCGTTTCGGTCAGTACGCCCGTCTCGACAGCTTGATTTTCGAACGGCTGGGATGGGGCGCGATCCGGATACTGAGTCCGTCGGCCGAAAACGCGTACGGCGGCTTGCGTGCCGGCGTCCGGCTACGGCTCTGGCATGCATTGCTGATCGCGGATATTCTTCGTAAAATGTCCATGCGAATACGTCCCTACGAGCTGGAGGCCGGCGAAACCGACCGGGTTATCGACAAATGGTTCGAAAAGTTTCAGCAGGCTTTCGCGGGCAAACCCAAACCGCCGATATCGCGGATGCTGGCCGCGGCCGTTGCGGAGGTTGCCGCTATCCCGACGTCGCAAACCTCAAAACCGCTGGTCGGCGTCGTTGGCGAAATCTATGTCCGTTGCGATCCTTTTCTCAACAATGATCTTTGCCGCCGCATCGAAGCGCTGGGAGGCGAAGCGGCGCTGGCGCCCATCAGCGAATGGGTGCTCTACACCAATTACCACCGCGGCATGGTTTTGGCATGCGAAAAAATGGGGCCGCGCGTCGCGGTCCGGCGCCTGCTGAATTATCTCGAAAGGCACTTGCTGTTCGGACACTGGGAACATCATTATTACCGGATTGCCGATCCGGTATTGCATGACCGCCGGGAACCGTCCATCGCCGAGGTCATCGCCGAAGGCTCGAAACATGTACCCTGGCAGTTCGCCGGCGAATCCATCCTGACACTCGGCCGTGCCGCGCTCTTCGTCAAACGCGACGGCGCCCAGGCCGTCGTCAACGCCAGCCCGATGTTTTGCATGCCGGGCACCATCACCACCAGTATCTTCCCGAAACTGGAGCGGGAATTAAACGTGCCGATCCTGTGCAACTTCTACGACGGTTCCGGCGACGGCAACCAATCCCTGGTTCCCGTCATGCATTACCTCTGCCATTCATCGGCCGCCTCAAAGGTCGCCACCGCGTAATTATTCCGGAGATTATCCCGAATACAGGGCACGACTCGGAAAACTTGGATCCGACGTGGCGTTGACACCCATCTTTTTTAGACCGGTTTCATCGCCAGGAGCGGGAATATGAGTCAAATGAACTTCGCAACCGCGTAATTCCGGAATTTTTTCCATCGCCAGTTGCGCCGCCGGATTACTGGTGGCGCTGATGCTCAGCGCAATCAGCGTTTCGTCCAGGTTGAGACTCAAATTTTTCTCGCGCAACAACCGGCTCTTAAGGCTGTGCATCGAATCCATGATCGGCGTTGTCAACAGCGGCAGCTTATCGGGCAGCCCCGCCAGTTGTTTGATGGCATTCAGCAACATACTCGATGCGGCATGCATCAACGCTGAATTTTTGCCGGTTACAATCGCGCCGTCAGGCAATTCGATGGCGGCGGCGCAGCATATACCATCGTGTCCCTGGCCATGTTGCTGCGCTTGCGAGGCCGCTTTGCGGGCAGGTAAAACGACCCGTCGGTCTTCCGGTTTTGCATCCAGCTCCTCCATCAACAAAAAAACACGCTCGACCGTGGAGGAATCGGTCAAGCCCATGATATATTCGCAGCGACACCGGAACCATCGCCGCACGATTTCCTGCGTTGCCGCCTGGCGCACGCGCATGTCGTCGACAATGGCATGGCCGACACAATTGACTCCCATATCCGTTGGCGATCGATAGCGGTTATCGCCACGAATACGACGCAGAATCCTTTGGACGACAGGGAAAACCTCGATATCGCGATTATAATTGACCGCTTTGACGGCATACGCATCAAGATGAAACGGATCGATCTGGTTATAATCGCCGAGATCTGCCGTTGCCGCCTCGTAAGCCAGATTCACCGGATGTTTCAGCGGAAGATTCCAGATAGGAAACGTCTCGAACTTGGCATATCCGGCGGACAATCCGCGACGCTGTTCATGATATATCTGCGCCAGACATGTCGCCATCTTTCCGCTTCCCGGTCCCGGCCCGGTAACAACCACTATAGGCCGCTCCGTCTCGATATAGGGATTGGCGCCATAGCCGCGTTGACTGACAATGGTATCGACCGCCGTGGGATAACCGATGGTCGATCGATGCGTATAAACCCTGATTCCCCGCCTTTTAAGGCGGTTGATGAATGTGCGCACGGATGGCTGATCGTCGTAACGCGTGATCACCACTGCACACACA
>PWZG01000052.1 GCA_003567575.1 PVC group bacterium
ACGCAACACGATTGCTTGCGGCTTCCTCGTGTCTCGTAATCGCGTGCCTCGGCGTAGCTCGTAGAGCGTAGACGGGTCGCGCGTAATCGTGATCCGTTCTCTCATATCCTGAAAAACCTGATTTTCGCCGCGAAATCACGAGGCCCGCACTTGTCTTTGAGAACCCGCGAAGCAGGTACCTTTGTTGTTGCGGTCGATCAGGCCAATGGTTATCGACAGGAAACGAAACAAAATCATACAAGAAACTGTAACCTACCGCGTCCTCAGTCCGCGGCCTCCTTCAGTCACCCTCTGCCGCGCATTGAAGTCAGACGCAGAATGTGGTATAAACGCCCGTTGAATACTTGCCAAACGGATTTGGTATTCCCGTTTGGCGGGGTTCGGTGTTCGGGAACAATAGCATCCCATAGGGATGCGGAATAATGGAAACTGATGCAGAAACCCAACATTTTGTTTTTAATGACCGACCAGATGCAGGGACGGGTTCTCGAATCCGGGCACCCTTGTCCTACGCCAAATTTTGATCGCTTGATCCGGCGCGGTGTCCGTTTCGATCGCGCTTACACGCCGAATGCCGTCTGTTCGCCGGCACGGGCCAGTCTTATGACCGGTCTGCTGCCGCATAGCCACGGCGTACTCTGGGTTACGCATTGCGTTGACAAGGATCAGGGGAATCTACGCACCGAATATCCGCATTGGGCGCAACGGCTGGCCGACAACGGGTACCGTACCGGATACTTCGGCAAATGGCATGTCGAACACACCGAAATGCCCGGATCATTCGGCTGGCAGGTCGATGGCTCGATGCACAGCCGCATGTTTACCGATTATGTGAACAAAACGCGCGGCAACGTCACGCCGGATAACGATTATAGTCTGGTCCGTTACAACGATCAGCCGGAAGGCTATAAGGCCACGGTACATTACGCCGTCAGCGATTATCCCGTTAACCTGCAAACCGTGGCGCTGGTCACCGATCTTGCCGAAACGTTTATCCAACAGGCCGGCGACGAACCATGGTGTTGCGTTGCCAGTTGCCAGGAACCGCACGATCCGTTTGTATGCAGTCAGCAATCGTTCGATATGCTTGATGTGGACAGCCTGCCGTTACCGCCGAACTGGAACGATGATCTTGACGGACGCCCCGGACTCTACCGTAAATGCGCCCGCGTTTTCGCCGGCATGACAGACCGCCAGCGCCAGGAGGCTGCCGCCTGTTATTACGGCCGCATCATCGATATCGACCGTCAGTACGGGCGTTTACTTGATTTACTGGAAAAGACCGGGCAGATCGATAACACCATCATTGTGCTGAGTTCCGATCACGGCGAACTGCTGGGGGCGCACGGGTTATACTGCAAGAACATCTCCGCCTATGAAGAGGTGTACAACATCCCCATGGTCCTGGCCGGTCCCGGCATTGCGCAAGGACAAACCAGTCGTGCCCGTGTCGGCTTGCACGATGTCGGGCCGACGCTGCTGGAGATGGCGTGCGCCGCACCTTTGGGACAGGTTCACGGCCGGTCATTCGCGGATGTTTTGCGTCATCCAACGGCTAAAAACGACCGCTTCAACCAGGGGTTCGCCGAATATTTCGGCAGCCGATACATGCTCTCCCAACGGGTTTTCTGGGACGACGACTGGAAACTGGTGCTGAACGGATTCGATTTCGATGAACTATACGATCTGGAACGGGATCCGTATGAGTTGAACAACCTGATCGACGATCCGGCCTGCAAAAAACGTATCCGGGAGATGATGACGCATGTTCATCGTATTATGAAGGAAACCGGCGGCAAATCCATTATGGGCGCCAATTATCCACCGCTTCGATTAGAGCCTTACGGCCCGCAAATCATCGAAACGGAAGCCTGATTAACACCCGCCACGCGACCAAATCTGGTAATTCCGCTGCGGTTTACCGTGATTCCGGGAAAAGGGTTTGGCGCAGTCCGGGCATGGGACGCCCGTGTTCGGTGTCCCAATACCGGAAATGGGCGATCCAATCCCATATCGCCCACGGCAGGTCCAGTGCGTCCAGTAAATTACGTTTTGCCTGATAGTAACGCGCACGCGATTCCGGATCGGCAGTCACGATGCATCCCCACTCGCCGACATGAACCGGACGTCCGTAATACGCTGACCATGCGTTTGCCAATCGCAGGTGGTTGACGTCATGGGATGATTCCATTCCGATCCCTGCTGCGTGAAGAGGAACGGATCGTAGTTGTGAATGCTTACAACGATATTGGAATCATCAGGCGGCAACCGCAGCCACGGCAGTTCGGCGGCGTTGTTCCAGTCGCCGGGACCAACAAACAGGGTGGCGTGCGGCGCAACCTCACGCAGGGTTCCGATAAGACGCTGATAAATATCGTTCATCGTGAAGGTATCGGCGGCCGCACGCGGTTCGTTTAACAGTTCGAAGGCAATCACGCCGGGGAATCGAGTGTAGCGGGTTGCAATCTGTTTCCAAACGGTTTCGAACTGATTACAACCGGCCGGCCTGTCTCAAGCCGGATGCGCTGGATCAAACGTGATCCTGCCGGAGCGGCCGCTGTAGGACGGGATGCCATCCCGTCCCACGAAAGACGCCACAAAAGGATCTTGAGAGGCATCCGTGGCCAGCAAGATCCGTGACCGGTTATCGTCGTCGCGATCCTATTCTCGATCTTTGTCTTTTCAGTCTCCCAGACAATGATCGCAAAGGCGACCGACAAAGGTAAAGATCAGGGTAAAGACGAGGGGTAGACGG
>PWZG01000286.1 GCA_003567575.1 PVC group bacterium
GAAGCCAAGGATCTCGTTGAAGGCGCTCCCAAACCGGTGAAGGAAGCGGTCGCCAAGGACGAGGCCGAAAAGATCAAGGAAGCGCTCGAAAAAGCGGGTGCAACCGTCGAGATCAAATGATGTCCTTTATGTCGGTGCGCTGTCCGGTCCTGTCGTGCTACCGCTTTGGCGGGCGTGTCGACGGCATGCGGCACGGGGCCGGAGTGTCGCGCGTGGGACCTCGTTGTTGATCCAATGTAATCCTTGAACCCCTGGGTGACGAATGGTCGAAAGAATAAATTTCGGAAAACTGGTGGAGGTTGTCGATCCACCGAATCTGATTGACGTGCAAATCCGCTCGTTTGAGGCGTTCATGCAACTTGATACGCCGCCGGCGAGTCGCAAACAGAAGGGATTGCAGGCCGTACTGAACGAAGTTTTCCCGGTGGAGAGCTATGACGGGCGCTACGTTCTTGATTTCGTCAAGTACACGTTAGGCGAATCGAAGATGTCGGCTGTAGAATGTCTGGAGGAAGCTCAGACTTTGACGCTGCCATTGCATGCAACGTTTCAACTCAAGGACGGCGAAGAGGTTCGTGAGGAAGACGTTTACATGGGCGATATTCCGTTGATGACGGAGGAAGGTTCGTTTATCATCAACGGGGCTGAACGGGTTATTGTCAGCCAGTTGCACCGGTCGCCGGGAATCTGTTTCGAGCGCAGCACCGGCAGTTCCGGTTCGCTCAACTACTCCTTCCGCATTATTCCGGACCGCGGTTCATGGCTGGATTTCCAGTTCGACTCCTCGGATTTGCTCTGGATACATATCGACCGTCAGCATCGCCGTCGCAAGTTCCTGGCCACCACGTTTTTACGTGCGCTGGACTACGACAGCGACGATGATCTGATTGGACTCTTTTATCCGGTCGCGGCATTGCCTGTACCCGGCACGGTCGATGCGGACAATGTTCCGCCGATGTCGGTTCTGGCCGAGGATGTGATCGATATCGATTCACAGACGATGCTGGCGCGACGTTACGATCCGGTAACCGCGCCGATGTTGAAGCAATTGCGCGCTGCCGGATTCGAAACGGTGCGTGCGATCGATGTATCCTGGGACGAGGGATTGATTCTCAAGAGTATTGTGCAGGATCCCGCCCGCACGACCGACGACGCGCTTAAGGAAATATTCCATCGCTTGCGTCCCGGCGATCCGGCGACGCCGTCCAATGCGCGGCAATTGCTCAAGCGCATGTTCATGGATCCGCGCCGTTACGATCTGGGATTGGTTGGGCGCTACAAGATCAACCAGAAGATGGGTCCTGATCATCCGGTTGCCGACGATTGTCGCATTCTGGATCGCGCCGATATGGTGGTGGCGATCAGGCGACTGATTGAATTGCGACTCAGTCGCGGCACGGTTGACGATATCGATCATCTCGGCAATCGCCGGGTTCGTACGGTAGGCGAATTGCTTGAAAACCAATGCCGCATCGGTTTGGCGCGCGCGGAACGTCTCATACGGGAGCGGATGACGCTTTACGATCCTCAGGCCAACGGTCCGATGACGCCGCAGAAACTGATCAATCCCAAAACGTTGTCGGCGGTCGTCAAGGATTTCTTCGGTCGCAGCCAGCTCAGCCAGTTTATGGATCAGACTAATCCGTTGTCGGCTTTGGCGCACAAGCGCCGTCTCAGTGCGCTGGGTCCTGGCGGGTTGAGTCGCGAGCGCGCCGGATTCGATGTGCGCGACGTCCATGGCAGCCACTACGGGCGAATATGCCCCATCGAAACGCCGGAAGGTCCGAATATCGGCCTGATTTCTTCGTTGGGCACCTATTCACGCATTAACGAATTCGGTTTCATTCAAACACCTTACCGCAAGGTAGAGAACGGGAAAGTCAGCGACGAGGTCGTATACCTCAGCGCCGACGAGGAGGAACCGTTTGTTATTGCGCAGGCAAACACGATTCTTGACGACGACGGACGTTTTGTGCGCGACTTGGTTTCGGTACGGTACAAGGGTGATTTTCTCGAAGTGCCGAACGATCGCGTCGAATACATGGACGTATCGCCCAAGCAGGTGGTCAGCGCCGCTGCCGGATTGATTCCTTTTCTTGAACATGACGATGCGAACCGTGCATTAATGGGTTCGAACATGATGCGCCAGGCCGTTCCACTGATGACGACAGAAGCGCCTTATGTGGCCACCGGTTTGGAAAGGCGCCTGGCCGTCGATTCCGGGGTGCTGACGTTGGCGCGCCGCAAGGGAACAGTATCCTACGTCAGCGCCAACAGGATCGTCGTCACGACCGACGAAGACAAAAAGAAGAGCAAGGGTTTCGAAGACGAATACCTGTTGCGTAAATTCATGTGTTCCAATGCGGGCACCTGTCTCAACCAGAAACCGTTGGTCAGGCTCGGGCAGAAAGTGCAGGCCGGCGACGTGCTTGCCGACGGTCCGGCCACCAGCCAGGGCGAGCTGGCGCTGGGCAAGAATGTATTGGTCGCGTTCATGCCTTGGAATGGTTACAATTTTGAAGACGCTATCTTGATCAGCGAGCGGATGGTTGCGGATGATGTGTTTACTTCGGTACACATCGAAAAATTCGAAGTTGGCGCCCGTGACACCAAGCTGGGTCCCGAGGAGATAACACGCGATATTCCCAACGTCGGCGAGGATGCATTGGCGAATCTAGGCGCCGACGGGGTGGTACGCATCGGCGCCGAAGTCAAGCCGGGCGATATTCTGGTCGGCAAGATTACCCCCA
>PWZG01000364.1 GCA_003567575.1 PVC group bacterium
GCCACGCCATATGGTTCTGTTCGCGATAAGCCGCCAGCCAGCCGTTGACATACAGCCAGGCTTCGCTGAACAATCCCGGGAAATGAACACGCACCGGACCCGCGACCTGATCTTCCGTCAGCGTCACATCCGTCTTGTACCACATGAATCCGGTAAACGCCTGCCAATCGGGGTGCAACACACCCTGAGCCTGCGGGTAGAGGTCCGAACGGACCATTTCCCACTCCGTGATCGGATAATCCTTGCGTGTGTCCGGGGTCGCGTACCGTTCCTTGTTGGCGTTCCAATAGGTCACGTCCGCCGGTTGATAGGCAAAGCCGCGCGGCAATCCGGTATCGTTGGGATCACGCCGATAGGCCCATTCCTGGGGAAGACGCGTGATCAACTCGCCGTTCGCGCCATCGGTCAGGGCCAACAGGTCGCGGTATTGTTCGATTTCACCCAACAACCAGGGCGCGCCTTCCACGCCCATGCGGGTGTTCACGAAAATCCCCTGGTTTTGTTCGGACCATTTTTTGCCGAGATCGATCAACCCTTGCCGCGCCGCCAGCAGGCGCTCAGCGGCTGCCGCCGCTTCAGCGTAATTCCCCTCGGTCGCCCCGGCGCGCAGCATGGCGACGTAGTGTTCGATCATGCCGAAACTATGTTCGGTAAAGGTCATGCGATCGAGAACCAACGATTCGCGGCGCGACAAAGTTTCGGGATCCTGCGCGCGCCACCCCGCCACGGCGTCGATGCCCGCGGCCAGATGTCCGCGAAGTTCCTCGACCAACTCGCCGGTATAAATGGCGGGAATCGCGAAAAACTCATGTTCGGTCGTAATTGTATCTTCCCAAGCCCGGTAAATCGCGCTCCAATAGCGCTCCATGGGTTCCGCGGCCGGCCCGTAGAATTTCGGGTAAAACTCGGCCAGCATCGCATCGACATCCGCGTCGGGATTCCACATGAGCTGACCGCGGACAAACAGGTTCAGGAAGATCACGGCAAAGGCGCCGCGGGTTTCGGTATGGAACCCGAGGATGCCGGCGTCGCGGTAATGCTTCACGTCCTGCCGGAAGGCCTGGTGCGACGGGTTCGGCAGATCGCGCCAGACCAGCATACCCTGGTCGTAGTCGTAAATCGCGACCCGGCCGTCCATGACCTCCGACCAGCGGTACATCATGTCGCGATACTCCTGCTTGGGCGGCGAGCGCGGATCGTCCATGCCGTGGTTCGGATCGATGTCGATCGGGGCCAGATAGGCCACCAGCGGCGACTCGGCCTTGATCCGGCGTTGCGGCGGGACCGTCATGTTGACGTAGGCAAAGAACCCGATCCGGGAGTCGCTGTCGGGATGCCGGTTCAGCAGCCGCCGGCTGACTTCGTTATAGAAGTTCATCATCAAGTCGGTGACGACCGGAACCTGGAAATACTTGTCGTACAGGTTGGCTACCAGCCCGGCATCCGCCGGCGATTCGGCGTTGATCGCGCCGTCCCACATGCCCATGTCGATATCGCGGCCGGCGCCAAAATCCGCATCCACGATGTCGGCGACGTGCGCCAGCGTCTCCGGCACGGACAGGGAGATATCGCGAACGGAACCGTCCTCGGGAATCAGGTCGTGAACGTAGCGGCCCAGAGAATGCCCGCAGGGGACGCGAACCTCGTTCATCAGGTTGCGACGCATGAATTCGCCGCGTCCCGTCGTATCGCCAAGCCAGGCATAGCCCGCCGCGCCCATCCGGATCTCGAACGGCGGGGCGTAGGCGAAATCGAGCGATCCCACCGCGAGCCGCTCGTGCTCGGGGACGACCTCGCCGAATTCGGTCGGCAGATACCAGCGGCAACCCCACAGGTGCAACAGGCGCGCCACCGCGAAGTAATGGCCCTCGCCCTTCAGCACATGCCGTTGCGCATGTTCTTGCGGCGGATCCATGCCGGCCAGGTAGACCCGGTTGCCCTCGCGGCGCAAAACGATGGCATCGGGCCGCAGGGTATAATCCTTTTTGGCCGTATCCGCCAGCACCCGGCGCAGTTCCGGATTTGCCTCCAGCGCGGCCTCGCCGACCAGCAACAGCGGCGCGGTTCCGGCCATAGCACCGGCTAAGGCTTCCTCCGTGTCGGCAATCGCGGGCCGGGCGCCGGTCATCAATTCAATATAATGCGCCAGATCGTCGGCTGCCCGACGTTCCCATTCCCGGATCACGGTCGTACGCGCCTGACGGCCTTCGCCGGTCGTCACGCGCTCACCGGCCGCGGGTGAGACAACAATCACCGCCTCCGTCACGCCATCGGCGGCAATTGTCAGTTCATTGCCATCCGCCAAGCCCGCCACGTGGCGGGCATGCGGCGCCGGCGTCGGTTCGCCATTGGCCCAGACGGTCGGCCCGAACAGCAACCCGGCGCATCCCGCGATCAGCATGGCAACAGGTCCAGCCCATAATTGTGAACTCATGTTTCGTGGAATCGACATCTGCTTAATCCTCCTTCTTGTTCTACACGCATACGAATTTTTCGGCACACATCCTTTCCTTGCATTGGTCGATTATCGCACTGTATCCCCGCGAGAACAAGACGAAATTGTGCTTTTTTTTAGCACAATATTGCTTTCGAGTGTTTTGCGGCGGCATCGGCGGCCCCGAGGATATCCCAGCTTGGCGAAGCCAATAAGGGACAGACCTGAATGGCACTTACTTAAGGGATTATGGCATTATAGTTTCGACTTTCGTGACGTGCCATTGAATGACGAATGACGAAATACCCAAGTA
>PWZG01000368.1 GCA_003567575.1 PVC group bacterium
CCACGAATAATAGCATCAATCCTCAATAAAACAAAGAACTTTACGCCTGCATGAGTGGTAAAGTTCGTATTCATAATGCCTTGCGAAAGAAATTACATATTTAGTGAAACAACCTCGTTGACTGTTCGATGTTCGATGTACAAAGTAGACAATCTGTTGTTTAGTTGCTGAGCGTAAGGGCACTAAACCAGCTCCCGCAGTTTCCGCGCGGTATCGGCGGCCAATTCGGGATCCGGCAGCGTCATATCCGGCAGGCGGCAGAACGGGATCATCTCGGCCGTTACCGGCGTATCGGGAATGTGCCGCGCCCACGCCTCTTTGAACGCCGCGAAATCCAAATCGCCGCGTCCCAGATCATCGCCAAAGCCATGCAACACGCCGCCACTATCCTGGCGTTCGAAATTTTTGAGATGTACGGCTTTGATCCGTTTGCCCAATAGATCGATCCAATGATGCGGATAGCCGTTGATGAGACAGTTGGCGGTATCGAAATAGACCCCCAACCGGTCGCTTTGGAATTGATCCACATACACCTTCATCTCCATCGGCATGGTCAGGAATTTGTTCCACACATTTTCAATCGCCAGATTGACGCCGACATCCTCCGCCAGCGGCAGAACGGCGCGCAGCGATTGGGTCGAGTATTCCCAGACCTGTGGATAAGGCACGACCGGCCGGCTTGGATCCCAAGCCACATCGACCGCGCCCGGCACAACCAAGACGGTCTCCACACCCAGGTTGGCCGCCAGCGCGATATACTGTTTGGTGGTCGCCACCGCCTGGGCGCGTTCCGCCTCATCAGGCGATCCCAGCGAACAACCCCAGTAAAACCCGGTCGCCAAGGTGCGCAACCCCACGTGGGCGCGGCGCGCGGCGTCCTTGATCTTGACACACTCGGCGGCGGATAGATCGAACGGAATACAATCGCCGACAGTCATTTCCAAGCCGTCAAGACCCCAGCCGGCCACCTCGTCAATCGCGCCGTACGGTCCTTTTTTATCGTCAAATCCGCCCAGCACCCAATAGTTGATCGCTTTATACATGATGTTCTTTCTCCGATGACAAATGCACGGTTTGTTGTGTTTCGATGGATTCGGCCTCGGCTTCCACGATTTGAATCGCTTCAACGACCTCGTCAAGCGACATCCGCGGGGCGCGGCCGTTGGACAAGGCATTTAGTAAATGATCGATTTCCACATGCCAACCGGTCGGCATATCCGGCGCGGCCGGCGACGGTGTCTCGACGCGGCCGTCTTCATGCAGAATCCGGTACCCGTCGGAAGCGAACCGCAAGGTCATACGTTCGCAGATAATGAGAAAACTCATTTCGAAAGGCACGGTTTTGGGCGGCGCCCAACTGCCTTCCGCCGTCACCAGGGAATCGTCGCCATAATCGTAACGCGTCATCACGTGATCGATGGCGTGATCGCTGCGGATTCCACGGACGCCAAAGGCCGTGACGGATCGCGGCATGCCAAGCAACTGCCGGATGAAGTCGACGTCATGCAGATGCAAGTCGAGCAACGCCCCTCCGCTCAAAGCTTCCTGCATAAACCAGTTGCGCCAGCTATTGCCGTCGACGCTGGGCGATATGCGTTTGAAGGCCGCGCTACGCACACGACCCGCCTCACCGGAAAGTACCCGTTCCAGGGCATGCGCGTATTCCGGCCAGTAGCGTACACACATCCCGGCCATGCAGGGGACCCGCGCCTGTTGCGCCGCAACCGCGATGTCTTGCGCTTCTTGCGCCGTACGCGCCAATGGTTTCTCGCACAGCACCGGTTTGCCCGCCGCCAGGGCGGCCATGGCAAAGGCATGGTGTAAATAGACCGGCACGCAAATATCGACCAAATCGACGTCCGGATCGCGAATCAAATCCAAGCCGTCTTCATACACCTTAAGACCGCTCAAATCCAGCGGCTGGGTATTGTCGCCTTCGCCGATATTGGCCTTCACCGCGCTGACATCGCCACGGCGCTTGGCCGGATCGACATCGGCGATGGCGGTGACCCGGGCCAAGGGATGCGCTTGATAAATGCGGTAATGTGTCGTGCCCATGAATCCGAGACCGATCAGGCCCACGCGTACTGGTGTTTTCATGTTGTTCCTCCTTTTAAGTGTTCAGTTGCTTACCGAAACGGAAAATCGTCGGCCAACAGAATCCGATGCGCTTCACTCGGTTTGGATTCCTTGTTATCGGCATCCAGATAGGCGGCAAACAAGTACAGCGGGAAGCCGGGTTGCAAACGGGTCACGGTCAAGGTCGGTTGCTCGCCGCGCGCGATGCGTTCCGCACCGCTGCCGTCTTCATATGCCGCCACATAGATGCGATACTCGCGCGCGCCGTCCACCGGTTGCAACGCGATTTCCAGTTGCGTGACCATGCCGTCGTAGTCTTCCGGCGGCGCCATGGCTTCGAAGACCGGCGGCTCGCCGACACCGGTTTCGCGCAATTCGGCGATCGGATTGGGCAGCGCCCGTGCGCTATCGGCCCACTGCGCCTGCAGTAAGCCGGCGGTTTCGCGTTGTAACGCGACCGGCGCATCGGTCATCGATTCGGCATCATCATAAACGGCCTTGAGACGATGCAATCGCACACTGCGATCTTCGACATCAACCAGGGTATCGGCATAAACGTTGTGCGTACGGTGCTCGATGATTATCCGGCGTAATTTCAGCGGCAACCGGACCACGCTGTCGCCGCCATCGCTACCCCACCAGGTGGTATCGTGTTC
>PWZG01000266.1 GCA_003567575.1 PVC group bacterium
ATCGCTATCTGCTGGCCGATCTGCGGTCGCGCTGTTCGCGCGAGAAAGCGACCGGCCCGTTGGCCTGTTATCAAACGCGGCTGGTCAATACGCGCCATTATTCCACGCCGGCCCGCTACGCTTTACTGGCTTATCAATGCACCGGCGAAGCGCGTTTCCTCGAAACCGTTCTCGAGGTTGTGACGCAGCTCGTCGCCATGCCGCCGGATTGGTTGGGCGACAACGGCGACGCGTTCATCAATTACCGTTATCCCATGATCCTGCATGCCTTGTACCGCCTGACCGGCGTTCCGGAATTGCGCGATCTGCTGGTGCGCGCGTCGGACTCGGTTTACCGCTATTCGCTCGAACGCGACGTGGAATGTCGCGCCGTGAGCCGCAACGATCTTTTTGCCGTCTATTTCGCTTGGGAATGGACCGGCGACCGGCGCTATCTCGACTGGACGAACAACCTGCTGGATGGTCATCATGCGCTGACCCGCCGGGATCCCGCCGCGCCCTGCCGGGATGCGGGCGGCGCCATGACCGTTAAATCCGCGGGGGCGTACATGACCCTGCACGCGCGGGCGCTGGCGCTGACCGAGAAGGAACGCTGGCTGCATCTGGACTGGGAACCGGCGCGGATTACCCTGCGCCGGGCCGGCCGGCGCGACTGGACCTTGTTTCTGCGCAATACCGCCGGCGCGCCATTGTGCGGTACGGTGACGCTCGGACCATTGCCGGAAGGTATCCGCGGAACGACGGAACGTGATTTTTCGCTGCAAACCGCCGCGGCAACGGAACTGACGTTCGCGTTGGAATTCGACCAAACCGTTCCCTCCGGCCGCTCCTTGATCCCGTTCACGGTTCGGACGCGAACCGGCCCGGCAACCCAATCGCGAACCGGTTATTTCGCGGTATTGATGCTGAAACCGGTGGACCATGAGACAGCGCGCCTGTTGCTGCATGCACCGCTGGACGGCCCGCACCGGGTTGTCGCGCAGGCGGCCGGCGATCCAACGGCCGCGGTCGAAACCGCCACCTGGATCCAAGGCCGCATCGGCGGCGCCTTGGGGGCGGATACGGGGCCCGGGCGGGAACGTTATGCCCGCAAGGGCGTTGGCCCCCAGGGCGCGCACGTCGGCTTGGCCGCCCACGATAATCTGAATCCGGTCGCCGGTACCCTGACCTGTTGGCTGAATTGTCGCGATCCGAAAGTGTCGGCCCGCACCCTGGTGAAGGGGTTGCCGACCCGTTATACCGTGCTCGGATTCCGCGATCGGGCCGGTTTCGGTGCTTTGTTCAGCCTGGTTGCGGTGAAAACCGATAACCCGGCGCAGGTACGGATCGGGTTTGACGAACACTCCGCCATCCCGATCGATACCCAACGGTGGGTGCATGTCGCCGTCACCTGGGATTTGGAACAATATACCCTGTATACCGAGGGTCAATCGCGAATCACCGAAAAACGCATCCGTTTCGACCCGCTGATCGACCGGATCGTGCTCAGTCCGCACGAGACCGCCGCATTCGATGAACTGCGCATCTATTCGGCGCCGTTGACGCCGGAAACCATCGCGCAACGCCCGTGAACCGATCGAAAAAATTAAAAAACTTGAAACCCTGCGTGTATTGTATACAATAATCAGCGGTTTTTAAGGAGTGGACCTTGGCAACTCATTCAAGCATGTTTGCGTAAAAAACAAAAAAATGATGCGGAGGCATGGATGGTTTCAGGCTTTGGAGTGCGGCGGTCTACACCGCCATGAACCGCGGTATTCAGCCTTCCCAGCGGGTCGCGGGCGAAGCCCGCCTTGGACCGTCGATCCTGTCGAGTGGATAAAGACTGAGATTAAGAGTATACGGAGACTAAAAGTGGCGGAGACTAAACCGTTGAACCGTGAACCATTGAACCGTGAACCATTGAACCATTGAACCGTTGAACCGTGAACCCTAATAAGCAGGAGGATAACAGCATGAAAACGATAGGAATCGCCGTCTTGACCCTGTGTCTGGCCTTCGGGCTGACCGTACGCGGCGGCGGCGTGTATGTGGCCACCAACGCCACGCCGGCGTCGCCCTACGACACCTGGGCCACCGCGTTCACCAACGTTCAGGATGCGTTGGATTGGGCGGCCGATCCCGGAAAAAACATCGCGACGATCTATCTGGCCGGGCAAACTTTCTGGCTGACCAACCAGCTCGAGTGGGCGACGGCGGGCCTTACGATCATTGGCGGGTACGATCCGGAAAGCGGCGGCCATGGCCCCCATGCGTTTCCCACCGTGCTTGCCCGCTCGGGCGCCGGCGGCGCTCACCGCGTCATGCTGCTCGACGGCGCAACCGACAGCGTACTGGAATACGTCACGATCACCGGCGGTAATGCCGTCAACGGCGCCGGCTTGCGTATCCAGGACAGTCAGGATGTTCTGCTGCGGGGTGTTGTTGTTTCAAACAATGCGTTTTTGGTCTCCGGCAGCATTTCCGGCGGGGCGGGAATCTATCTCGCGGCAAGCGTTGTGACCCTGACCAACTGTGTGGTGGTCGAAAACACCGCCTCGGCCAGTTCCAGCGGTACTTCGGCAATGTTGGCGAGAGGCGGCGGCATCTGGAGCGACGGGACGCTGGCGATCTACGACTCGACGATCGAAGCCAATAACGCCCTGGGCGTAAGCAGTAGTGGCGAACAGGCCGCTGGGGGCGCCCTATGGTTCGAAGGCGATTCACTGAACATGCAGGGTGTTCAGATCAAA
>PWZG01000164.1 GCA_003567575.1 PVC group bacterium
TACCGGCATATCCACGCCCTACGGCGGAATGCTGGTCCACGGCAGAGGTTTCCCCGCGGGAATTATCCGGGAAGCTGAAGAAATTATCCCTGACGAACTCCCCGATTATGCCAACAGGGAAGGCCCGGTTATGCCTGGCGAGAAAGCGGTTCCGGAGTTTTTCGTCGAATACGCCGGGAAGCGCATCTACCTCTGCTGTAAGCCCTGTCTCCGAATAGCCGGGGAAAACCCTGGCAAATGGAATGAGAAGGTCTAAGGTAATCCGTCCGCCTGACGGCTTGCCTCTGAAGATGCTTGAGCAGGAATAAGTTGTTGAGTATGAAAAAAGGGAGGAAGTTTTTTTTACGGGTGAACTCTGTCCAGAAAATTCTCGACGGGCCCAAAAAAATCATAGAAGTCCTTGACTCCGTAGCACGGTACGGAGTATATAATTAAAAAGCGGCCGGGCAAAGGGATTAACACAGGGGGGATACGAAGATGAAATCGCTTACTATTGGCAGGGCGGCCCGCCTCGGGGGTGTGGGAGTTGAAACGATGAGGTTCTATGAAAGAGAAGGACTCATTCCGGAGCCGCCCAGAACCTTCTCCGGATACAGGCAATACCCACAAGAGACGGTCTCACGGGTCCGGTTCATCAAAAGGGCCCAGGAGCTCGGCTTCACCCTGAAAGAGGTTAGGGAACTTCTCTCGTTCCGTGCCTCACCCCGTGCAAGCTGCCGGGACGTAAAGGAAAAAGCGGGGATAAGAATGGAGGATATAGACAGGAAGATAGAGGACCTCAGGAGGATGAAGAGGGCACTTTCAAAACTTATGGCCGCCTGCGAGGGGAGGGGTTCTGTATCGGAGTGTCCTATCCTTGATGCGATGGAGAGGTAAGGATGGCTGGATGGGCAAGACATCTTCTGAATTTTTTTGCCGGTTTCCTGGCAAGGCCCTGCTGTTCGGTGCCGGCTATGCTGGCTGTTCTGGGCATAACCGCCGGAGGGGTTGGTGCGATGTTTGGTGAGTATCGGCTATGGTTCATTTTGGGAGCATCCGTTTTCTTCGGTGTTTCTTTCTACTACAATTTTCTGCGAAACCACAGCCTTTCGGGAATGGTTGTCTGGTTTGTCTCGTTTTCCATAGCAGCATTTTTTCTCCTGGGACCAGCCTTCCAGCATGGCTCAGACGATTACTTCCAGGGTGATGGGACTGAAAGGGTAAGGTTCACCGTAGGGGGCCTTGCCTGCAATGCCTGCGTTGAGCGTTTGAGAGCCAGGCTTACCAGGATGGACGGAATTAGAGGGTTGTCTGTTGAGATGACTGAAAAAGAGGCGGAGGTGGAATATGATCCGGCGCTAACGGACCTTGAGAAAATAAAGGAAGGAATTTCGGAAATGGGCTTTAGTCTCCTTGAGGGGGAGGTTGAAAATGGGCAATAAGAGCAGAGAATCTGTAAAACTCAACCGGGCGGCATCGGTCCCCCCCCCTTTTTTGCCTTTACAGAGACTCTCATCTGCTGCGTCCTTCCCGCGGCAGTGGCACAGCCCTCACAGGGGGTGCGACCCTTGTCTCTCCCATAGGAGCCCTGCCGTGGCTTGCCCGGAATTTACGGCCCTGCGGAAGTTAGATGTCAGGAACTTCTGAAACAGGGTTAATCTTTCCCTGACGCTCACATAAATTACCCCCTCTGTACTCACTTAAAATGTCTCTTTCATTCCCGGGATATTTCACAGCAGAGATTACCCCGCACTGTTTTTCCTTCCCCCGCCTGTTTGATTTGGGGATTTTGGGCTCTTGTCAAAGAATGATAATACTTGACTCCGTAGATGTGTACGAGGTTTATAATAAATTTATGGTGGAGGGGAAGGAGGTGAAAAGAGAATGAGGACGGCTGTTTTGGTTCTTACTGGCAGTTGGTCTTCTCCTTGGAGTGGGGCGAACTGCATCTGCCTGCGGCAATCGTCAACCGAAGCCGCCTTGTCCCTGTGAGGAAGAAGAGGGATAGGGTACTGCCTCCTTGAGGAATAAACATCTGAGGGCGGCTTGAATAACGGGTAGGGGCGTCGTCACAGATAATGAACGAGCGGAAGGTTGCCTGCCAGGGAACAATGGACGGTTTGTACAACCCACTATAGGAAAGGGGGTGGTAATATGAAAAGGTCTCTCTGCATAGCAGTCGGCACCGTCGCTGTAATATTGGCGGCAGTCGGCCATGTGGCGGCGAGCTGCCCGCTTTGCTGAGGCAGCCGAGTGGAGGCCGGGCCTCTTCTTATGAGGCCCCGGCTTCTTTCTATAAGCCAGAAAAATGAGTTTGGTATTGTGATCCTTCCAGCCACTTAATTTTGCATAAATACCCAGAACAAGCTTCCTCAGTTTCAAAATGTGAGCGTCCGGACAAATCTCTCCCGGACTATAAAATTTCCATCGGTAAGCCCGCCTCTTATCTGTAATTCATATACCTTAGCCCGGGTTCCATCTTGAAGAGAAATGAATCAATTAATTTTTTTCAGAACATCCGCAGGATAAAAAGCCCGGACTTCTCCTGAAAATCGGGGTTGAATTATCGGGTGCGGGCAAGTAAAATCACTATGTACTCAAAACCGCGGTGAAGGAATTTCCGGATGCCGGCGGTGAAACTTCCGTCGGTATTATTCCTGCTAACAATTGGTGCGGGGCAGGGGAGGACGGAAGACAACGCCCTACAACAAGATGGAGGATATTGCGATGTCTGTCAGCCGGAGAA
>PWZG01000577.1 GCA_003567575.1 PVC group bacterium
CGCCAGCCGGTCAACCCATTCTCACGCAACACCGTTATCAGCCGAGCTTCCGTAGAGAGGTTCCCGCTCGACTTCACCTGCGCCATGATTCACGAGCGCTTCTGTCGGCTGATTGTGTCCATCTCATCTGCTGCCCCAACAAGTGATTATACGGAACCATATATCATTCCGGATGGTGTGATATGCAATTCGAATGAAGTATACTATCCGCCGGAAAGCTTGACAAGCGATTGTTTTTCGGTTGTTTTGCGGCCTATCACTCCAAATGGAATGATATACGATATTGACGCCGAAAGGGACAGACAAAATGTCGTGCCGCCCTTGGCCATCCGACCGAGGTCGCAAGGAACAGATCTCGCCTGCGTAACTGTGAGAATGATTCCGGGATTAGACCAGACAGTGATCGGAACGCAGTGCCGCTACTCTGAAAATATGACGATAATTTGTGTGTCCCTTATCTTTCCCTTGGGTGACGTCCGGATTGTGGTTTTCGATTGCAATCTTTTGCTCGTTTAGTTATGGTCTAACGATGACAGAATGTCGGAAGCCTTAAAGCGATGGAGGAGCGGTTGCATGAATCGGAAGGTCAGGAACGGTGGGGAGCGTCAAGTCCGGCGTGATGGGCGAATGGCGGGCAGGGACAGTGGGACGGCCGGTCATGTTTTTGATCCGGCCATTCATCAGCGGCGTTCGATCCGGTTGCAGGGCTTTGATTACACGCGCCAGGGTTCGTATTTTATCACGATGCGCGCGGCGCCTGGCGTCAAATTCGGCGTGGTGGTGAATCGCCGCATGGCTTTCAACAATGCCGGCCGGGCGGTTGCCGCTTGTTGGCTGGCCATACCGGAGCACTTTCCACACTGTGCGCTGGACGAATGGATTGCCATGCCGGATCACTTCCACGGCATCCTGCGCATCGAAAAGAAGCCCTCCCGTACGGGCACGGCATGCCGTGCCCCATCTGCTCCATGCCATGCCCCGGTGGAAGCATTCGGACAGCCAGTGTCCGGATCCATTCCAACGATTATCCGTTCATTTAAATCCGCCGCCACTCAACACACTCGCAAGATTCTTGCTGCGCCGGACCAAAAGATCTGGCAGCGTAATTATTACGAAATCATCATACGCAACAACCGCGCGTTGAGCAACATTCGCGCCTATATTCGCAACAAT
Source organism: PVC group bacterium (assembly GCA_003567575.1). Classification (GTDB taxonomy): domain Bacteria; phylum Verrucomicrobiota; class Kiritimatiellia; order CAIKKV01; family PXCX01; genus PXCX01. Next base: position 1,174 of record PWZG01000577.1, read on the forward strand.
CCGGCCCATTGGGATGTCCTTCGCTATGGCGAGGCGCATTATTCGCTGGGCAACCGTGCCTTGCTGGATTTGCCTTTAACGGCATTCCTGGCATCGAGGGGGGAAGATAGGGCGCGGCGTTGGGCACGGCATGCCGTGCCCGTACGGGGAGCGGATCGGCCGGAAGCGGTGGTGAGCGGATTTCTGAGCCCGATGGAGCGTGCGGTATTTGATGCGTGTCTTGATGATGAGATTCCCATGATCCATGTTTTGGCGCGTGGATTGCCGGATCGTATGCCGCGGCGTGTAAGCCAGGCTGTTGATGTCGGACGGTTGTTGATCATGACGCCTTTTGATACCGCGATCACGTATGTCAACGCGGCACGCGCGGCCTGGTGCAATCAATACGTATTGCATCTGGCAAGCCGTGTTATCGTGGGCCACCTTGTCCCCGACGGTATGCTTGCATGCCTGTTGGCGGAACTGACGGATGAGAAACCGATCGCCTTTTCCCCGCGGGATGATCGTCGTGCCCCGGAAAAGCATCAGGGACCGGCCTTTTTATGATTTTCATCGACAAAACACACGAATTCGTACAAGGAGCGTTAGCGAAGGTTGGGTGACACAACGATGCAAGGATTCAAATTGACCACTAAAACGATCCATGTTCTAAGGGTGGATCCCGGCGAGGATGTGCTTGCGAGTGTGACCGGGTATGTGCGGCGGAGCGGCATACGGCAAGCCGTTGTGATGGGCGGCTATGGGACGCTGGCAACCCATTCCCTGCACTGGGTGACGCATGATCGGATGCCACCCGAGAACAAATTCGGAAAAGGCGAGGGTGGTATCGAGATTCTGGCGATGAATGGACTGGTTGTCGATAGCGAGCCGCATATTCATGTCACCCTGGCCACTGAGGCGGGGGCGTATGGCGGACATATGGAACCCGGCTGTAAAGCCTATGTCCTTTGCGAAATCTTTATGGCGGAAATCGATGGACCGGTATTGCGGCGTGATCGTGTGCCGGTCGATATTCCCGGAATGGGGAAGGGATCGGTCAGCCGGTTGCGGGATCGCTGAACCATGAATCGGGCATGAATTATTTGCGCAGGATTATTTATCCGGGCATCCCGTCCTTGCCGGATGCGTTGTCGGCGGATGATCGCCGGTACGGCAGAAGCCAGTATTTCCGTTGGGCCGTGTTCAACGGAATTTCGGTGGCCTGTCTGCTGGACAACATGTTGATTTTGTTTGCGATCCGCAACCATCTCTCGCTTTTCATGTTGGGTGCCATTGCGGTTTCCATGATCAATACCCGGATCGCCGACCGGATGAATTCACGCCATCTCCTACAGTTTTACCTGGGTGGCCTGATTCTTGCCGCCGCCTACTGGGCTTTCGCTCCCGGCCGGTTCCAACCCGTGATCGTAAGTGCCACCTTTGCGATCACGGGCGGCTGCAAAGCCGGTATCATGATTGCCTTGAGTCATTATTTCCTGGATGTTATTGACGAATCCCGACGGGTCGGCAGTTCGCTGGTGGTGCAAATCCTTGCGGGCGGCATCGCC
>PWZG01000453.1 GCA_003567575.1 PVC group bacterium
CAAAACATTGAAAAGGGGAATCGGTTGACGATAGCGGCGACGAGAACGGATTACGATTCGGGAACTCATACTCGTTGTCCGCTCTCGTCGCCGCTCTCGTCAACCGAACGCTCAACCCTCCAATATTCTGACATCGCTCATAGCCCGGACTGAACCCCGTGAACGGTTACTAAAAGGTTGACGGCCGGTGCTTGGTTTGCCATGATGCCGGGAGTTGTTTCTAAACAAGCAGTCAGGAGGAAATACATGACACGAAAAGCATACGATTTTGTTTGCGGATTGATGGCGATCATCATAACCCTTTCGGTAGCAGGCGCCGCCGCGGCCGACGGTCCGATTTCGCTAATCGAGCCCGGTCGTGACGCGCCCGTCATCTACATCCATCGGGATGCGGACGAAACCGTCTTGGAAGCGGCGACCGAGCTGGCGCGCGTCCTGGGTTTAATGTCCGGGCGGGAACTCAAGGTTGAGCGAATGGTTACGGTCAACGGTATCGACGGGACGCATCCCGCCCTGGCGCTGGGCCGTCCGGCCGCGGAGCTGGGCCTCAAGATGGAGGTGTCGTCCCCGGCAGGCGACGGCTACCGTTTTGCCGCGCGCGACGGCCACATCCTGATTGTAGGCGAATCGTCGCGGGGAGTGTATCATGGAGTTTTCGCTTTTCTGGAGGAACTGGGTTGTGGCTGGTATACGCCACAAGACATCGGCGAAGTGATTCCCCGCCGTACGACCGTCACCATCGCGTCCGACCTGGACGCGAGCCGGGTCAGCGATTCGATGTACCGCCGCTTCTGGTATGGCGGCGGCGGAACACGGGGTCGATCGGGCAATGCCAATGTATGGGCATCCCGGAATCGCGGCCGCCAAACCGAAGGCGGCGGGGTGGGATCGCATGGCGGTTTACTGCCGTCGCGCGAATTGTTCGACGATCACCCGGAACTGTTCAGCTACAGCCGTGCCCTTGGCGAACGGGTACCGCGTCAGCCCTGCACCAGCAATCCGGAAACGGTTCGTATCGTGGCCGAACAACAGCTTGAAAGCATGCGTGCCATGCGCGAAAAAGATCCGCGCCATCGCATGTTCGCCGCCAGCCCTCACGACGGCTACCGCGGCCGTTGCGAGTGCGACGATTGCATGGCCGCTACCGATCCTTATTACATCGAACCGTCCAGCGGTAATTTTGACGACAGCGATCTGTTGTTTAATTTTATCAACGATCTGGCTGAAATCACCGCGCGCGAATTTCCTGAAAATTACCTGCACATGCTGATTTATTCCGACTATTCGCGGGTACCGCAAACCATCGAGCGCCTGCATCCCAATGTCTTTCCCGTTTTCGCGCCGATCCGCCGCTGCCGCCTGCACGGTCCCGGCAATCCGACCTGCGAGCTGGCGCGCCACTGGCAGGATGAGATTCGTGGTTGGGGCCGGATAACCAGTAATCTGGGCTTTTATATTTATAACTATAACCTGGCCGATTCGCTGCTGCCGCTGAACAAGCTGTCGTTCCTGCGCGGCGTGCAACGCGAAGTTCGTCAATTGGGGATCGGCGCACAAATCGAGCAACTGGCCTGGATCTTCGAGACGATCGACAACTGGCCGCAACACAGTCCGCATTTATATCTTAGTGTGCGCATGATGTGGAACCTCGACGTGGATCTTGACGCCGAATTCGATCGGTTCATCAGCGGGTTCTACGGTGCGGCCGCCGACCCGATGCGCCGCTACTGGCTGCGTGTCGACGAAGCTTACGAGAACAGCGACATACATGTCGGCAGTTCCTATGGTCAACACCTGATCTGGACCGATCCCGTCCTTAAAGCCTCGCGTGCCGACTTGAACCTTGCCGCGCAACTGGCCGCGAACGATCGCGAACGCGCGGCGGTGGCCATGGCCGCTGCCGGCCTGCGTTGCGCCGAATTCTTCGTCGGCATCCGCCGGGCAGTCAACGACGGACGGTTCCTGATCGCACACCGCTTGCACCGGCAACTCAAAGAACATATCGACGGCCTGGCTGAAATCGGGTGGGTCCACGACCGCTACGCCTGGGGATACTACAACCGTTTCATCGGGCGCACCGTTGAAGGCGGCGCGCAGGTGATGCGCGCCGGCGGTCGCATGCTGGTACAAATGCCCGACGTCTGGAAATTCACCACCGACGCGGATGGCGACGGCGCCGATCGGGGCGTGTATCAGCCCGAGCATGACGACTCGGCTTGGCGCGATATGCACACGTATAATGGCAGTTGGATCGACCAGGGACTCCTGTGGTATCGCGGCCAGGCCTGGTATCGTACGGAATTCAACTTGCCGCAATTCACCGGTGACGCCGATCTGCGCTTATGGTTCGGTGGCTTCGATGAATTCGTGGATGTGTATCTCAACGGTCATCACCTCGGCGAACGTCGCGGCTTCGCCACCCCGGCGGAATTCGAGGATATCGTCCAATACCTTAAGGCCGAAGGCAAAAACGTCCTGGCCGTGCGCGTCACCAACGACAGTTTAGGCGAAATCGGGACCGGCGGGATCATGATGCCGGTAATGATCTATGAAGCCGAAGCCGAAGAACCCCGCGATGAAGACGACGATCGACCGGAACCGGACGAGGCCGACTATATTATCGGATAATACCCCTCCCGGCACCATGATCCGTATCCCATAACTACATCAGGTCAGGCACACGACTTTGTAGTGCCCGAAAAGATAAGATCTTGGTTTTCAGAAGCTTATGAATCATAGTGCGAAACTAGGGCTAGCCCTAGTCAATCGAGGAAGCGGTGTCCGGCGTAGCGTAGGCGAACCGGATTCGACCGTGTACTCTCTTCCACAGCGTCATAGGCTCGCCGATACCGCGGATCGTCGTAGACCTCGATCGCCAGTGGCAGAATAATGGTTGCAAGGCTTCCGGGACTGATTCGCCCGATTTGGGGGTGGGGCCAGGCGTCGGGTTCGTCGAGATGGGATATCAGGAAGTCCAAGGCAGATTGCAGTCCAATGCCGGCGTCGTTGCGAACGTTCCAAAGGTCGGCATTGACATGTTCGGCCAGGCGCGCCAAGTGAAACCAGGCGCGCAGGTTGTAGAGCGAATAACTCCAACTGCGGGTCCGCGTCAGTTCGTTCACCTGTGCTCCCTTATCATTGAATTGGACTTCAAATCGTTGGCGCGATAACGTGTCCACCTGAGCCGCGGCCAGTTCCGGTTGATCGCTGAACAACGCGTACGCCAGCACTTGAGCGTCAAACCATGTGCCGTGATTCTGCGGCTGGAATTGGGCAAAAAGTCCGTTCAGACTGGTTTTGAGCCAGCGCAGATAATCCGCGAACCATTGTTGCAAAGCCTGTTGGTCTGATGCCGTCCAGAATTTCGATGCCGCGATCAATCCCGGCGCATCCACCAATCGGACGTATTCGGCCGTCTCGATGATACCAAAACCCTGTCCATCATTGCGACCAGGCCAGGCTTGCGCATAGCGAAGATTCGGATTCATACGTGTCTCCGGGTCGATAAACCAGGTACGCAATAAAGCGGCGGCATGTTCGGCATAGGGCGGTTGCCCGGTCAGGTAATAGGCCAATGCCAGATCGCAGACGGCGTTGATCATTTGGTTGTTGCGGTTTGCGTCGTAAGTACCATCCCGGCTTTCGGGATTTACCTTGCCGTCGTGACGGACGTACGGTAGTCCATCGGGGGTATCCGGATTAGGCCACCAGTAGATGCCGATGCTCATGTAGTCGTGCGAATCGCCGCTGGGCGGCGTACCGGTCTTGTGGGTCACGCTGAACGGTCCCTGCTTCAATGCGCGATCAGCCCGCCGTTGCAAGGCGATCATGGCGCTTTCGAACCAGGGATCACCCGCGCGAACCGCTTGGCGAACATGACGCAGGGTATTGCCTCGCATAAGGAAGACCCGTGGTACGTCGGGTTCCTCGCCGGATACGGCGGTCAAAGCCAGTATGTAAACCCATAAAACTATCGATAAATTGTAATAACGCAGTACTGTTTTCATTTTGACTCCTTATCCAAAGTTTGACGCTGACTGTTTTCAAGGCATTATCCTTGAATCTCCATAATTATGGTGTTTCCGGCCAGGCATGACGCGGATAACGGCCGCGTAGTTCCTTGCGTGCCTGCGCGTATCCCGTTCGCCAGAAGCCGGCCAGATCCGTCGTGATCTGTACCGGCCGTCGGGCGGGCGAGAGCAGATGAATCAAAACCGGTGCCCGGCCACCGGCAATGCGAGGGGTGTCGCGCAGGCCGAACGCTTCTTGAATACGGACGGCTAAAACGGGTAATTCGCCGACGGTATAGTCCAGCCGCGCACGGCTGCCGCCGGGCAGGTTGAGATGAGTCGGCGCCAGCCGGTCGAGGTCGCGCCGGCGTTGCGGTCCGATCCAGCCGGACAACGCGGCACGCAAATCGATTCCGGCAGCCTGGTCAAACGTACGCATCCCCAGCAGATGGGGGGAGAGCCAATGATCGAGTGCAGCCGTCAGGGCGTTATCGGAAACGTCCGGCCAATCCTGTTCGGGCAGCATGCGCCGCAACAACTCCAGACGGCCCTGGAGTTGACGGGCGGCCGGCGTCCAGCCCAGTCGCTCAAGACCTTCCAAGCGGATCCCTTTGCACAGGCAACGGCACAGCGCCTCCGGTTCTATATCGGAAAGCGGTCGTTCGCGAAGCGTAATGGCGCCCAGACACTCCGTTTCGACGGCAAGAACCGTTCGCCGACGCCGATCCCAGTCCAACCGGGCGCGCCGCGCGATCCGTTCCGCGAACTGCGTTTCGACCGTCTCGGAATCGAGCGCCGCCGCCAGGCGAATCAAAGCATCGGCGGCGACATCGTCGATCTCGGCAACCACCAGCCATTCGTGATTCGCAAGCGGATCATCCGGACGCAACGTGCCGCCGCGTCCGCCGGCAAGCAAATAACGGCAATCACCGCGCGTGCCGCGGCGACGCGCCACGCGATCCGGATAAGCCCAGGCGAGACAGGCGCCCGCATCCGTTGCCTGCGCGTCCGGTCGTGCGCCGATCGCACGCAACCATTCGCGGGCCAATGCACGCACCCGGTCGCGCCGCGGCGGCGCAATGCCGCCTCCCCCTCGATCCCGCACTGCATTCAGCAGCCGCTCAAGATCGGCTGTCCGACGGTCGGCCGGACCGCTTGGCGTCAGCCGTTCGGAGAGTATGGCGGCGATCAGACAGGCCGTTTCGGCTGCGCCTCCGGCAGCAGCCCGTAAAATCATATGCGCCAGGCGCGGATGCATGGGCAGTTGCACCATGCGGCGTCCGTGCGGCGTGATCCGGCCATCCTGATCGAGGGCATCGAGTGATTGCAGCAGACCGACCGCCTGCCCCCACCTCGCCTCGGACGGCGGCGTCAGCCACGGCAGCGCGTCGGGAACGGAAGTACCCCAGTCGGCCACCGCCAGCACGGTCGCCGCCAGATCAGCGGTCAGGATTTCGGGCGGTGCGGCGGCGGACAGACGTGTGTCGGCGGCCGCATCCCAAAGCCGGTAACAAACGCCGGGACCCAATCGGCCGGCACGGCCCCTGCGCTGATCCGCGCGGTCGCGCGTGACCCGTAACGTCTCAAGCCGTTGCATGCCGGTTAGCGGCGAAAAACGCGAGACGCGCATCCAGCCCGTATCCACGACCGCGCTCACGCCGTCAATCGTCAGCGACGATTCGGCGATCGCGGTGGCCAGCACGAGTTTGCGGCGCCCGGCCGGCGCGGGACGCAATGCCGCATCCTGCGCGGTCTTGGGCAGCGCCCCGTAAAGCAGATGGACATCGGTATCCGGCGGCAAATCGGCGGCGGCCGCAAGCAATCGTTCGGCGTGCCGGATTTCGCCTTCGCCGGGCAGGAACGTGAGTACGCTGCCGGACTGCCCCGACAACGCGTTGAGGCTGGCGCGCACACCCTGCAGCGGTACGGGCTCGTGAGAGGGACGCGGCGTGAAACGTGTCTCGACAGGGAATTGGCGGCCCTGCGCGCGCAGCACCACGGCACCGCCGAGCTGTCGCGCAAGCTCGTCGCCATCGAGCGTGGCCGACATGATCAGCAGGCGCAGATCCGGTCGCAGACTGCGTTGCACATCGCGGCAAAGCGCCAGCGCAAGATCGGCGTGCAGACTGCGCTCGTGGAATTCGTCGAAGATCACGAGCCCCGTATCGGACAGCTCGGGATCATGAAGCATACGGCGCGTCAGCAGACCTTCGGTCAGCACGAGAAGCTTCGTGCGAGCTGATTCGCGCCTTTCAAGCCGAACCCGGAAACCGACCCGGCCGCCGGCAACCTCGCCGAGCAGGTCAGCCATGCGCCAGGCAGCGGCGCGTGCCGCCATACGGCGCGGCTCGAGCAACAGGATACGCCGACGCGCCAGCCAGGGCGCATCGAGCAGCGCCAAAGGCGCCAGCGTCGTCTTGCCGGAACCGGGCGGCGCCACCAGAATGGCGTCGGCGCCGTCAGCCAGCGCGCGGCACACATCCGGCAAAACATCGGCGACGGGGAGGTCCGGTAACGGCGCGCTTAAGGACCCCGAGGCGGGCGTCCTGTCATTGCCGTAAAAAAAAGTTTTTGGCATATTGCGGGTATTGTCATCAACCGAATAACATTGAATACAAAAGGATTCCAGCGCTTTATCGTTGCGTCGCGCTCAGTTCTTGTTCGGATCCCATCGGCCGACGAGGCGTTCGAAGCAGGGGTCCGGGAAGTGTTGTTTAAACAAGCGGTAGTACCATAATTCTTTGGGGGTATTCAGTACGTACCCCTCAGGCGTCGCGCGGTTATTGTCGGTAAATTCCTCGGGATCGATATGGGCGGCCGCAATGTGATCCATCAGATCGTCAGTCCCGGTGCCGCGCGAGAAGCGCAGTTTAATGCGCTTATAAATGGTTTCCGGCAGCATGTTGGCAAACGCTTCCCGCAGAATCCATTTTTCGATTATCTCGCCCGTATCGCGATGCCGGATTTTCCATTCGACGGGGATATGCGCGGCGAAGGCGACGACTTGCGGATCCAGGAATGGCGTGCGGTAATTGACGCCATTGGCCATCATCGCCCGGTCAAGGCGTTGCAGGGCGGTGTTATAGGCAATTTCGACCAGACGTTTCATCATTTTCAGTTGCGCGTCGGCGTTGGCAATATCTTTCAACAGATGGTATCCGCCAAACAGTTCGTCGGCGCCTTCGCCGCTGAGAATGCAACCGGTAGTTTTTGCGGCCAGTTCGGAAGCGAACAGGTTCGAAACAGCGCCACTGACGCAGTCTTCGTCAAACGATTCCATGTTCCTGACGGCTTGCGGCAGCAAGGCATCGATCTCATCGGCCGTAAACAGGCGAACCTCATGTTTCATACCCAGGTGTTGGGCGACGATCCGTGCGTTTTCGACGTCGGGCGCGTTTTCATCAACGCCTACGGTTAACAACGGCATATCGACGCCGAGTGCTTTCACCGCGGCGGCGATAATCGAGCTGTCCAGACCACCGCTCAGGAGACAGGCGCCGACCGCGTGGTCGGCCAGGCGGCGTTCGACGGCGCGCATGAGACAATCATGCAAGGCATCGGCCGTCGCGGCCGGTGTCGGAGGAATGGATACGCGTGGTGTTTGCGCAACGTAACCGGCAACCCCGTGCCGCGACGAATACGTTGTGCCGGGCAAAACTTCCTCCACATCGCGGGAGACTCCGACCAGGGCTTTCATTTCCGAGGCGAAACACAGGCCGCCGGACAGGCTGTTTCCCCGGTATAATGGGCGGACCCCGACGGGATCACGCGTCAGAATCAGTTCGCCGCCGTCGAATACCGCGCAGGCAAAAACACCTTCCAGGACGGCAGGAAATGTTCGCCCGTATTCGCGATACAGACGCAACGCCACTTCCGCATCCGATTCGTTTTGTGGACGTGGATTATAAATCTCGCCGTCGAACAGCAGCGTGATTCCATCCGTGCGGGCGAACCCGTTGCCGCGCGCGACCGACAGGCGGGATGCCCGGGCGCCCAGGGCGATTTGTCCGTCGCTATGAACGGTGCAATGGTCGGGTCCGCGATGATGCAGTGCGCGGAGCATTGCGTCGACGGTTTCCCGGCTGTCGGGCCGGTTGATCATTCCTGCGATGGCGGCCATGGTGTGTTGGCTCCTTTCCTGCGCTAACCAATTAGCGCACCTGTTGCGCCTCTTGCAAAACCTTCCGTATCAGAACGGCGGCAGAGGCCTGCCGCTCTCCAGTTGCGTGAACGCGCCGGTTTTCGGCGCTGGAGGGTCGCGGGCCTCCGCGACCGCTGTGGTTTTGCAAGAGCCTCGGTTAATTAAATCTGGTTCAGTCGGCTTCAATCAATTCTTCAGCCACCAGAAACTCGCGCGCCACGACCACCGGATCGCGGCCGTCTTCGTCCACTTCACGGTTCAGGCGTTGCATGGTCTCGTTGTCGATCAAACCGGCCAGCGCATTCAGTATTTCGGCGACGTGTGGATACCGTTCAAGGACATCGGCACGGGCGACCGGCGCAGCGTAGTAGGGTGGGAAAAACCCGCGATCGTCTTCCAGTACGCGTAAATTATAGGCGGCGATGCGGCCGTCGGTGGCAAAGGCGCTTATGACATCGACTTGTTCGCGGGCGACGGCCCGGTACATCAAACTCGCATCCATGTCGCGTGTGGAACGGAATGCGAAACCGTAGGCCTCCTTCAGACCGGGATAACCGTCCTCGCGTACGGCAAACTCGGCCGTGAAACCGGCGTCCAACGCGTTGGCCATGGGTTCGAGGTCGCTGACACGGCGCGCGTCATGTTCTGCCGCGAACGCGTCTCGCACGGTGATGGCGTAGGTATTGTTGAAGCCGAACGGTTCCAGCCAGACGGCGTTGTATTCCCGTGCGTAGGCTTGCTTGACTTCTTCGTATACCCGCCGCGGATCGGCGATGACCTCCCCGTCCAGGATGCTCGTCAAGGCGGTGCCGGTATATTCCGCATACAGATCGATGTCGCCGCGTATCATGGCGGAATGACAGATCATGGTGCCGCCCAGATTCGTGCGGCGGCGCACATTCAGATCGGTGCGGCCCTCGATAAGTTGAGCCATGATTTCGGCAACGATGAACTGTTCGGTGAAATCCTTGGAGCCCACCGTGACGGTGTCTTCCGCGACCCGACCGCAACCCGTAACCGTCAGTATGCCGGCCAGAACGATACCGCTCAGCCATGTTTTCATACCAGTTTTTAGCGCCTGTTCGATTTTCATTTCTGACGCAACCTCCGTTTTAGTTTCTGTTCCAGCCAACCGATCAATCCACCCAGTAACAGGGCCTTGGATGAAGCGGCAACCACACCCAGCATAATTGAATTATAGTTCATGGTTGATAATCCGCGGAAAATAAAATCACCCAATCCGCCGGCGCCGATCAGGGCCGAGAGCGTAGCTATTCCCACGGTAATTACCGCTGATGTACGAATGCCGGCGATAATGACCGGAGAGGCCAGTGGCAATTCAACAATCCATAGTTTTTGGTTACTTGTGAACCCCAATCCATCGGCCGCTTCCAGTATGTTGGGATCCACCCCTGCAAGGCCGGTCAATGTGTTGACGATGATCGGCAGCAGGGCATAGAGAATAAGCGCCCCGATCGCCGGCGGTTGACCGAGTCCCAGCGGGATCATCAGCAGCGCCAGCATGGCGACGCTGGGAATCGTCTGCATCACACCCGCCACGCCAAGTACAAAACCGCGCCATGAGGCGTACCGGGTGATCAAAATGCCCAGCGGCACCCCGATCACGATGGCGGATACGGTGGCGACACCGGTTAACCACAAATGTTCGACAATTTTTTCCCAAAGGAGGAAGCGTTGTTCAAAAGTATATTCAAAAAAATTCATTCGGTTTGCTCGTTGAACATTTTCAACTGACGCGCGGGTTTGCCGAACAGGTCGCGTACGAAATCGGTCGCGGGCCGGCTCAATATCTCGTTTGCCGTTCCAAGCTGTTCGATGCGGCCCTCATGCATGACGGCGATCCGGTCCGCCAGGGTCAGCGCTTCGAAAATGTCGTGGGTGACGAAAATAATCGTTTTCTTGATGCGGTCCTTCAGATCGAGCAATTCCTGTTGCAAACGGTCGCGGGTCAAGGCGTCTACCGCGCCGAACGGTTCGTCCATCAGCAGATATTTCGGATCGGTGGCCAGGGCGCGGGCCACGCCGATGCGTTGTTGTTGGCCGCCGGAAATCTGGTCGGGAAACTGATCGGCGTACTGTTCGGGCGGAAGATCGACCTGTCGCAACAGTTCCTCGGCCCGTTGGCGCCGTTCGTGGGCGGGTGTGCCGCGCAGTTTCAGCGGGATTTCAACATTCTGCGCCACGCTCAAGTGGGGCATCAGGCCGATTCCCTGAAAGACGTAGCCGATTGAGCGGCGCAGTTCGATAAGATTACGGCTTGTGACATCCCGGCCATCCACCGTGATGGATCCGCTGGTGGGCTCCACCAGGCGGTTGATCATTTTTAAAGTCGTGGTTTTACCGCAACCCGAGGAGCCCAGCAGTACCAGCGTCTCGTCTTCGGCGACGGAAAACGAAACGCCGTCAACGGCGTAGGTCCGGCCGCCGTCGAATGATTTTTTGAGTTTATCGATAACGATCATGAGCGGTTGATTTCGAAGATGCCCACATGGCCGTGTCCGCAGCCTTGCCCCTGTTGCAGGTGGGAGACGACATACCGCAACGCATAGCCGAGCTGCGGTTCGATGATGTTTTCCCGCGGCAATCCCATGCCGTACCAACCGGTGCCTTCTACGACGCGTTTCATGCGGTCAAGCATCTCGGTGACAACCGCGGGACATGCCGCCGGCGGTTCGGGCAGTTCATCCGTGAATGCGCGAGATGCCGGATCGTAGCTAACCAGTAATTCCGACACGTAGTGGACGACATAGTTCCAGCATAACTGGACGTGCTCGAAGTAGCGGTTTAAAAAGTCGAACCCCGGTTTGGGAACATAATCGATAAGTAAATCGTTCAAATCGGTCCGCAGATTGACTTCGTGCAGCGCGTTGACAGCCGCGCGAATGGGTTGGGCATGCGGATTGTAGTCGCCCGTATCCATGTGCCGGCCGGTAAACAAAGAACGGTCGTAAAAACATAAGGGTTTGATGTTGACGCCGCTGCGCTTGCTCGCTTCGCCGGCGATGGCTTCCGCCTCCCGGCGGGAGATCAAGCGCAGTGTCAAATGTTGTAATTCGTCGCGGCGCGCCTCACGTTCCGCCTTTTCATAGATATACGACACCACGTAATCCATGTTCTTTTGCTGCGCGATATCGTGAGTCCACAGGGATTGCCACTCGTACGAATAACGGCCCAGCCAGTCGCAATGGATCAAACAGTGTTCTGCGGTCCGTTCGGCGATTTCGGTAAGCAACCGGATGGCCGTTTCGTCATCGTTATGATGCGAGCAGGTTCCGAACGAGGTGAAATACAGATCGAAGAGCTGTTCGTCTTTTTCCAGCGGCAAGCCTTGCGAGAAATCTCCCTGGGTGAATGCCATTTTGGGGTGATGCCCGTATAGTTCCGCCGCCTGTGCCAGCAGATCCTCATTAAGATCCACGCCTCTGTACAGGCCCAGTACCTCAGGCGTCAACATATTGACTTCGACTTGCCGCAGGTCAGCATCCCGGTCGCGGACGCCGGCCAGCAGTTCGTAACCGTCGGCGCTGCCGCAGCCCAGATCGAGAATCCGGACCCGGCGCATCGATTGACGGCAGCGTTCGATTAAGTCATGTAAATGGGGGCGCAGAAAAAAGCGTGTGATTTCGTCTTCCCACAGGCGGCGCACATTGTCGTATTTACCGGTCATTCCGGAGTGCTTGGCATAAAGCCCGCTTTTTGCGGCCTCGCTGTAGGCGGCCATTTGATCTTGAGATTTCTTGGTCATGATTTTCCTTGTTTCTATTGCAATGTCGCATCCAGGATGCCGGGAATATGTTTGCGCAAATCGCGGCGCAGGTCCGCCGGCAACGATTGCCGCGGCATATCCATGATTTCCTGATAACGCCGGTGCGCCGCCCGCAAGGCGCCGCCTTCATCGTCTTCCAGCGGATAGCGCGTATATACCGGCTCGCGGCTGGGCAGGGG
>PWZG01000230.1 GCA_003567575.1 PVC group bacterium
AGCGGGTCTGGCATCCTTCGCAATGTTTGGTTGAGCGGCGCAACGGTGCAGTCGAATTGCGATTGGAAACCGGCGGTTGGAACGAAATGGTGCGCTGGATTCTCTCCTGGCAACCGGATGTCCAGGTGTTGCGTCCCAAACGATTGGATGAGCGAATCCGGCAGAAAATGCGCGAGGGTCTTGGGAATGCGTAATTTTGACAAACAGCCATCGATCATGACCACCGTTTCAAGACACGCTGCCGCCCTTGGTCGTTTTACGGAAACGGCCGGAAGCGATCGGTCATGGTCTGTTCGTTCCGTTGGAAGACCGACGGTCATCCATGCTGAATGGTTTCATCCGTATCATCATCTGAGGGCATGGTACCGCTTTGCGACGCAGTCCGTCAACAGCGAAGTTAGCAACCGTTCACGGGGAATGCAACGATTGTCCGAGCCCAGTAGCTGCCGTTCCGCGGCCCGCTACGCGGACACTCAGAACGGCAACTACCACGGAAACCAAACCCGTGAACGGTTACGACGGAAGAAGGAATGGCCCGCAACGACAAGTTTCAAGCGGGTATCGGTGTGGTCGCGGCCGCTGGATTACCGGCGGGCAAAAGGCAGGAAAGCCGTGTTTTCAGGGATGGTGGTGGGGGATGGATTCGAACCATCGAAGGCGATGCCAGCAGATTTACAGTCTGCCCCGGTTGACCACTTCGGTACCCCACCGCAACTGAAAGACGTAATTTATGCCATAATCCGCCGGATAAATCAAGTCTTAATCCGTGGCGTTTTTCAGCCACCATGGATAATCGGTGATTTGGCGTACCTTCTGGGCGTTCAGATCGTTCAGAATGGTGATGACATCGCGTGTTTCGCCCGGCAGAATCAGGTGGGGTCGCAGATCGGCCAGCGGCCGCACGACGAAAGCGCGTTGCGTCCAGCGCGGATGAGGAAGCCGGAGACCGGGTCGGTTGATGGTGCGATTGCCGGCATATATCAGATCCAGATCGATGGCGCGCGGTCCGTTACGGGGTTCATTGGTTCGATCGCGACCCAGGCCTTGTTCGATGGCATGGGCCATGTCCAGTACCCGTTCGGGATCTGCCGCGGTCTTGATGAGTACGATGCTGTTTAAGAAAAGCTGGTTGGTGAATTCCGGCGGAACATCGATCGGCAGCGTTTCGTAGACAGGCGCGGTTTCGGTCAGATGCGCTTCCGGCCATTGCGCCAGCATGGCGTGTGCCCGCCGCAAATTGGCGAGTCGGTTACCGAGGTTGGTTCCGAGCGCGATTGCGATTTCATTTTTTGCCGGCGATAATTGGGTTGGTAGCGCCATGGCGGTAAAAAAACGCATTCAGCGGCGTCGAAACGCCGAGATCAGCGGTTTGGGCAGGACGATTTCCTCGAATAACAGTCGGGCATAGCGGTCCGTCATCAGCGAGATGAAATCGATGAGAACCTGTGACATCGCCGGGCGATTGGCGGTGGGATAATTTCCGGCGATAAAATGTTGTAATTCGGACGCAGGGATGGCGTCGTCACAATGTTCAACGCCCCAGGCTGATGGCTCCCTGGAAGAAAGGATGCGTTGTCCGAATTCGAACAGACAGGTCAACATGTGTTCGGTTTTGCGCGCATATTCCACGATATCCGGATGGTTATAGATATGTTTGAAGTTGTACTGGTACATCGTGTTGACGGCCTCGAAGACGGCATCGGAAAATCCGAGGCGTTCGGGTGTTTTAAGGTTTTCCGTAATCAGATCGTTGACAAGGGTGTTGATGATGGTCCGGTTATCGCCGCCGAGTACCTGACGCGCTTTTGCAGGTAACGCCGGCAGTTTGCCCAGTACCGCGAGACCGTCTTCGTAATCGCGGCCGATATACGCGATGCGGTCAACCATGCGTACGATACATCCTTCGAGCGTAAACGGGGTTGTTGCCCGTTGTTTAATGTTTTCAAGATTCGGCCCCAATTCGGTGCGCGGCGACAAGTATTGTTCGGCGCGTTCCCCGCAGTGACAGACGATGCCGTCGCGGACTTCGTAGCTAAGGTTCAAACCCTGTTCTCGGGTCGACGGCCGGATGGCCAGCCGGTCGACGACACGCAGACTGTGCAATTCATGTTGAAACACGCGTTTGGGATCGGTTCGCGCCCATAGTCTGTCGAGGACATGTTCGCCGGCATGTCCGAACGGACCGTGTCCTAGATCATGGCCGAGCGCGATGGCGGTCACCAGTTCCCGGTTTAAGCCCAGCGCGCCGGCAATGGTCTGCGCTATCGACGATACGTACAGTGAATGATCGACGCGGGTGGATATATGATCGTTTTCAGGCGAGAAAAAAACTTGTGTTTTGTAGCGTAGTCGCCGGAATGCGGTACAATGCAGGATACGGTGTGCATCGCGTTGAAATACCGGGCGAATGGGATCCGGCGGTTCAGGCGTCATACGACCGCGACTGGCGCTGCTGTGCGTCGCCAGCGGATGATCCAGAATCCGCGCTTCGCGTTGTTCCGCCATTTCACGAATTGTTCCCGTCATTTCAGGCATGGTTTTTCCTTGGCGTCTATTCGGCCAATATCCGGATTGTCGGAGTGTGCATCACGACGACGCCCCGCTTTCCTTGAAAGTTGGGGCGGGGGCAAGTGGTGCGGCGTCGCGTCGCAAGATTTGTTTGAGAAATGATTTAATCGGCTTACCCAATTCATCGTCTTTGATCGCGAATTCGATATTGATCTTAATGAAATCGAGTTTATTGCCCGCATCGTAGCGACGTCCCTCGAACACGACACCGTACATGGATTGTGATGCGAGGGAACGGTTCATGGCATCGGTCAGTTGGATTTCATTGTTTTTGCCGCGTGGCGTTTGGGCCAGGCATTCGAATATATGGGGTGTCAGGATGTAGCGGCTGGCAATGGCTAAATTGGAAGGCGCGGCATCGAGGGCCGGTTTTTCGATCAGTTTATCGATTCGCACCACGCCATCATCGAGGCGGTGCCCGCCCGCGATGCCGTAGCGGCTGACTTTTTCCGGAGGAACAGCTTCCAGCGCGACGACGGCGCCCTGATATTGATCGTAAACATTCATTAATTGCCGGGTAACCGGTTCGGGACCATCGGTCGCGGTATCGCCCAGTAATACGGCAAACGGTTCGTTGCCGACATGGTGCCGGGCACGGAAGACGGCGTCGCCAAGTCCGTTCATGTCTTTTTGCCAGACAAAATGGATGTCCGCCATGTCGGAGATGCGCCGGATCCGTTCGAGCTGGTCGGTTTTACCGGCGGCGGCCAATTCGTTTTCAAGTTCGCGGTTACGGTCGAAATGTTCTTCGATGGCCCGTTTCCCTTTGGCGATAACCATGATGATGTCGGTGATGCCGGATGCGACCGCTTCCTCGACGACGTACTGAATAACCGGTGTATCGAGAATCGGCAACATTTCCTTGGGCTGCGATTTGGTGACGGGCAGGAAGCGGGTTCCGAATCCGGCGGCGGGGATGACGGCTTTGCGGACAGTCATGACTGGGAATCTTCCTTGTTTGGCGCCGCGGCGACGATCGGTTTTATGACGCGAATTTGTTTTTTTGCCAGATTACTTGCCAGGCGATCGAACATGGATTCGTCTTCATAGGTGCCGACGATGGCGCCGCCCGATCCGGTGAATTTGGCGCTGGCGCCCTGTGCTCGAGCCATTTCCACCATTTCCAGATTGTCCGGATGGATGGCTGCCAGTTCACGACGGACGTCGAAATTGCGATCGATTAACGCCGCCATGCGCCGGCGATCAGCGTTTTGTAATGCTTCCAAAAATTCGTCGGTTAACTGTTTCCAGGTATCGATTGCCTTGAGCATAGCCGGATCGCCCGCATGATAGCGTTGCCGCAGGTTGCCGTGATAGATTCCCGAAATTTCCGATGGATCGCTGCGGTACGCCATATACAAAGGCGGTAACAGCCGGTGATCGAGACGCCGGTAATCGCCATAGCCGCGGGATTGCATGAGATCGCGGTCGAAATCCATGAAGACCAGACCATGATAGGCCTGTACGACGCGATCCTGTAATCCGGCGGCGATTCCCAGTTCCTGGGTTTCCACCGACAAGATCAGATTGGCCAGAATCGGCGGTGATATCGTGACATTGTAAAAGTTGCTCAAAGCTTGTATAGCGGCGCAGATAATCGCGCTGGAACCCGCCAATCCGACAAGATGCGGTATGTTCGACTGATAACGCAAGGTAAAGTTGCGGTTGTGCAGGGTTATCTCGTGTTCCGTACAATAATCGTGAAATCTCTTGACGGCGCCTTTGAGCAGACGTATCCCGCCGTAGTAACCGAAACGCCGCACGTCTTCAGCTAGCGCTGCTATGCCGCTGAACGACGAATGATCCCGCTGCGCCGGTTCGATCTGTAGTTCCGGTGATTCGTACAGAACGACAGCGGCGGAAAAATTGCTGAACGTAAAGGCAATCGTTTTGCCGAAATATCCGTCTGAAGGATTTCCGATTAAACCGATGCGTGGATGGGATTGCGCCCGAATAATCATTTTTGTAGCCGTTCACGGTTCACGGTTCAGGGGTTCACGGTTCATGGTTTTTTCAAGTTTCTTGGATGTTTTCCTTTTCTTCAACCTTGAACCTTGAACTGTGAACCGTGAACGCTTACTCATTTTTTCCTGTGTACCCGTTGATTTCGGAGATATCATATCATGCCGGTCAGTTAATACAAGTCAACTCGGACTTACGGTGCAGCGTTTTCGATCATCTCGACGGTAATCACCTGGTTGCCGGCGCGTTCCTGAAGCGTCTCGAGTGATATGCCTTTACGGCGTGCCAGCCGGCGTGCCGCCAGCGTGGCGCGCGGACGCCCCTTGGCGATGGGTGGGGGTGGCGGCGTTGCGTCAGACACCGGATCAAGTTGTCCGCCGGGCGCTTGCACGTTCCGGATGCCGCTTATTTGGTTGCGATGCTGTTCCATTAGTTTGCGGTTTTCGGTTTCAACATCGGGCAGTCGTTCGCCGGCGCGACCGATCAGGCCGATAATGGTGCCGATAGGGACGACACTCTTCGCCGGTATCGTGATTTTTCGCAAACATCCGGATGACGGCGCCTCAATTTCGAAGACGGCTTTGTCCGTGATATATTCAACCAGGGATTGACCCTTTTGCACGGTGTCCCCCTCGGCCGCCATCCAGGCGCCCAGTGTGCCTTCTTCGATGTTGGCGTCAACTTTAGGTATGATAATGCGTTTCATGCGTTTTCCCGTTTTTATTTCGCGATATCATGCGAACCCAGCGGTTTCAGGTGGATTATGTGGCGCACGAATTCCGCAAATGTCAGTTTTGGATCAGCGTCGGCGAAGACCATCGGGATTCGTAACGGTAGCGATAGGTTGTCCGCCCGGTCACGCACCCGGATGACAAGCCAGCCTTGCGTGCCGGGCGCCGGTTCGCGCGGATCGCGATGGTTGCTTAGCGATTTGTCGTTTCGATCGAAAAATTCCCATTCCATGCCGGCGATGCCGGATCGGTCGTAGGCGTCGATGGTGACCGTGTCATTCTTCGTCCACGCGCCGAATACGAACAGATCCTTGATATCGAGCTGTTCCCTGTTTCGTGCATCATGCCGTTCGAAAGCGATGGATTGCACGTGACGCTTGTCGGGATCGATGCCGGCTTTCGCCATCAGTTTGGGCACGTCCAGAATAACGGAATACCAGCGGTTGGCTTCCCAATCAATCGGTTCGGGCAACGCCTGCGCCTTGTCCGTGTCCTCCGACTGCGTCAACGACACACGAACGGATTGTTTGTTGTCGAACTTGATTTCCATCTCGACACGCGCGCGGTTATTGCTTCGCAGCGCAGGTTGTCGCACGCTGAATGCCAGGTAGGGATGATCTTTCAGCAACCAGCCGGGTTTGGCGAACGGCAGGGTTATCGTGCCGCTGGCTCGGTGTGTTTGGGTTCTCAGGAATGGTTCCTCATTCCAGTCGTGTTCGATCGAAAGCGGATTGTTTTCGGCGGCGGAAAAGTAGTTCGGTTGCGTCATCCGCCCTTTCCATGCTGTGTTAAAGCGGACGACATCGGGATACGTCGCCGGCAACCAAGCCGGACCGATCGTATCCTTGGCGTCGGGCACATCGATGGGAATATCGATATTGGCAATCTGATTGCCGGCCCCGTCGCGCATTCCGCTGATACGCAGTGTGGCTGGATTTCCCGGATGGTGTTGCTGGATCATATCGCGCAACAGGTGTGGCCAGTTGAGTTCTACACGCAATCCGGGCGCGCGCAAGGTTACTTCATTGAGAAATTCACCGATGGCGACAGGAGCTTGATCGTTTAGACCAAGACGTAAATCTTCCAGCAAAACAGGCGCGCCGTCATGGGTATCGAAATTCAGGCGCAACCGGTTGCCATTGCTGAGCGGATGCTGGTCTTCCGCCAATACGTGGGTTACTTGCGGGGCCTTCCGGTCCAACAGGAAAGGTATGCTTACCGGATCCGACCATGTCCCGTTCGAATCGACTGCCCGCAGGATAAGTTGCGCGGGACCGTCCGGCAGTTCATCGATATCGGGTTGTGTGCGTACGGCGTTTTCAATGATGCGCCAGGACAGGTCGTCCAACTGATCGTCACTCAGGTTACGGACACGATCCAATCCGGGTTGCACGGTCATGAACACGGATTCGACCGGCAGCAAACCCTTGAAATGCGCGGTAAACGCCAATTGATCCGCGGTAGCGACGGCGGGACCCGCAACGATGTTTGCCAATCCCCAGCGCGAAAAGTTGCCGGTTTGATCAGTGCTGTGAAACGAGCCCAGCCGCAGATGATTAATGGTATACATATTCGGATTGAACACCGGATGGTCGACGATTTCGCTTATCATACCGATCCACGTATGCCAATTTCCGTCGTTGACGAACGGCGAGGCGAAACGTACTTCGGCGGCGGACGGATGGGATTCGTTCATGCGCACGAACCAGTTCCTGTGCACTCGCAGACTGATAAAACTCATGCGATCGCCGCGGTAATCGAATTGCAGCAGCGGATACCGGGCCAGACATAACGATGCCGACAGTTGGGCTTGTAAACGCTGACCACGGGCGCGGTTGGCGATTTCGACAAAGGCGCCTTGTTTTCCTGAACCGCGTTCTATCCGCATTCGGTTGTTGTCGACCTGCAATATCGATCCGAATTCAAGATTCTCGAAATTCTCGTAGACGGGCGTTATGCCTTCAAGCCGGGCAAGCACGGGACCAAGCGCCGCTCGTTTGGGATCGGCGGCGTCCAGATACAGGGTTTGCGTGTGCTCCGGCGTCATGGCGGCTGTCAGGGTAATCGACGACGCCCTTGTGTCGTTGGTGCTGACGGCGATATCCGGCGGCAATACCACATGCCGCCGGTTGAGACCGGTTTCCCTGCTTTCGACGGCATGACCGTTAACGGTGAATTCCGCCTGTGCCAGGCGACGGTCCGGCCAGTCGCCGGGACCTTCGACGACGATGGTATCCGGATAGTCACTGCACCATCGGGCATTGATCTCAAGCTCGCGCGGCGGGTTCAGCCAGATCGAATCCCTGGGGTATCCCGGCCGGTAGGTATCGCTTTCGACCCAGAAAATGTTAAGGCCGCTGCCCGTGTTTTCCCGCATAGCCCCGATGATGGTTTCGTGGTTGCCGTGCGCCAGATGCTTTCGGCGCGCGGCGCTTTGATACAGGCGGTACGATGATTCGGTGGCAGGAACATCGTTTGTTTCCGATGACGTCGCGGTCCCCGTGTCGTCGTGCGGGAAGGGTGGTTGCATGAGAACGGGTGTGAACCGGGCGACGGCATAGGCCTCGCCCGGACCGTTGCCGAACAACCCCTGCATTTCGAGACTGGGTTGTTTTACGCCGAATCCTTCGAAGCGAACCCATAGGTTGTCGGGATCCACGGACGCGGGAAGATTGTCGGTTGGCAACCAGACGGAGACTTGGCGCCATCTTTCATTCATGTGCCAGTTCGGCGTTCGTGCAGCGGCGGTGCCGGGAACATCGGTGGCGCCGGTCTTTTGCCAGTCGCCACGGTCGAAATCGGTGCCCGAGATCCGGTGGAAATAGTTTTGATCGGGCTCGTATTCGCCCTCATTGTTCCTTTTTCCCATAGTGAAATAGGCGTTCAGATTGGCGCGATGCGTTCGTTTAAGAAAAAACCGCCATCCGGCCAGTTCGTGATAGCGTTGTGGCGGCATGTGGTTGCGGGCAAACATCGGGCCGCCGCCCAAGCGGGTCGTCATCGTGAAATAGTGACCAAAAAAAGCGTCATGGTGCCACGTCATGCGTGCTTGTCCAACCGGATCTTCCGCCTCCCAGGTGGCCGCCGTCATTGGCGACGGGGGTAGCCATGGTTCCGGCGCCGCGGCAACGTCGGTGCCCGATGCCGGATGGGCAGCGGCGGGAGTTGCCGCGGCACGTATGTCAATCCGTTGCACGGTGTCAACCGGTATCGGGTCGATGCGTATGGGCGCCGGAGAATGATTTTGAGCGCTGATGGAAACCCGGGCGATCATGATGGAATTCATGAACGTCCAAATGCCTACCCGTCCGATATCGATGGGATCGTCGTCGGTCCATGTTAAGATCAGCTCGTTGTCGAAATAATATTCCAGCCGATTCCCGATTCGACGCAGTTTGATGTAATACCAGGCGCCGTGGACATCGCGGCCGGCGCGTACGACCTCTTCCCGATGCCGGCGCTGGTTGCCGGCGCGATGCCGTGGCGCCAGGTAGGCATCCGTGCGTTCGATCACCTTTCCGTTACGGTAGAAGACGCTGTCCAACTGCGAATGGTCAGGATCCCATCCGGTACAGGTTACGGTATATCCCTGACTCGCGGTGCCGTCGCGGCTCATGGCCGTTATGTTCATGTCGCCGCTTCGTTGGTACCATCCGTGGCGCATGCCGGCGTACATTTCGATGCTGAAATCGCCCTCGAAATAATCCTTGCTCCAGGCCGCGGCCAGGTTGTCTGCGGATTCAGCGTTCATGTGCGACCAGCGGGGATCGCATTGGAAGCGGTTGACCACGCGCCAGGCGCCACCGTTGAGACGCCAGTCGGCAGGCGCCTCGGTAAACAGATGATCCCTGACGTTGTGACGCACGACTTCGCTGTGAGCGAGATCGTCGATGGTAAACCCTTCGATCCTGATCCGCGTTCCCGCAAGCGGTTGTTGCAGGGAATGCCGCAATACCGTGCGACCGTCGGTGGTCATTTGCAGCCAGTGGTCTTCGTAATGCAATGCGAATAATGTCTGATTCGTCGATGACTTCTCGTTGCGTCGCGACATTTCGGTGGATATCAGCCGCTGTGGCGATGAAGTCTCGCCGTCATCCGCGAATAACGTAGCGACACCGTTGCGGATTGTTACAGTCAAGGCGCCGTTGGTCCCGCCTTCGCGTACGCCCAGGTGAACGGTCGCATTGGAGACGACCGGCAGGGCGACCTCGAAACGGCCGAAAAAGTCGCTTTTATGCCAGGTCATACCCTCGTTGTCGGTATACCATTCGCCTTCCGGAGACGACCAGTGGCGCATGAAAGGGTCCGCCAGGTATATCGGGTTTTTTTCCTGGCTACTGGTCCAGATATCGTCGCGACTGAACCGGTATTGAAAATTGTCGATGGCAACCAAAGTACCGGCGCCGACGAACGGGCCGGCGCCGCCGATCGGAGCGGTATCGGTTTCGTAAATAATGACCAGTTCATTGTTGCAATAGAAACGCAGGTAGCGGCTTTCGCTCATGTCCAGCTTGAGTTCCATCGGTTGATTGTAAGAAAGGCTTGCCGGCCGCCGTAATTGTTCCAGTAACGAAATCGTGCCCGCGGCATTTACTTCGAACAGGCGGAAGATCATATGGTTTCCGGACCGTTGGGCGGTGAATCGGTAATGGGGAGCGTCGGCTTGCCGGCGCTCTTTACCATGAGATAATCCGGCGATCCAGCCGGCGTGAAACGTTTTTGAGGAGGGATTAAACATCGCGGAAACCACTTGGCCTTCGTGATGAGGTGAACCGAGGACCAGCCATTGGTCTTCGTCGGAAACGGCGGGCTCGAGACTGCCCGCCGGCGGGATCGCCGGCTGACGGCGCAAGAGCCAATCCCACCAGGACACTTGCGGTTCAGAAAAGAAATCGCCGTTGACCGCAAGTTTGTGGAAACGAATCCGTTCCGTATCGCGTAGGTCGAGATCGGGGACCGATGCGGCGGCAACGTCGTCGAAAATGATGTCGATATCGGAATCGGCAAAAAAACCGAAGGCGCCGCCACCGGGAAGATCATGATCGATATCGAAGACCGTCCGCTCATCCAAACGGGCGATGATGCGGTCGTGACGCGTTTCGATATCCATGCGTATCCACTGTTCGGGAAACAGGTCGGGTATCCGTGCCGCGGCCAGAAAACGGCGTTGGTCCGGATCGCCGTCAATCGTGTGCCACAGCGTCAATTGGGCAGCATCAGCGTCGCTTGCCGACAGCGTCAATGTATAGGCGTAATATTCCTGCGTTATCTCGCTGTAATAAAAAACCAAACCCATTTCACCGGTTTGTACTTCTACCGCCGCCGAAAAACGGTAATGATCGTAAAAATCGTAGCCTGCCGTGACGACCGCATTGGTGCCCCTTCCTTTCATGCTGTAGAAATTGGGACTGAATTCCGGGTCCAGCGTGCGGTTGCCACGCTGGGGATCGTCGGTATGGTCCGCGACCGAATGGATATGCCATAGTCCCGATACCGGCGTCCATGCACCGAGATCCGGGACATCGTCATCCGTTTCGGGGATCATGAAATCATCGCTGAACCGCCAGGATTCTACTCGTTGAAAAAAAGCGTTTTCAAGCGGGATATCCGTGCCGCCGCCGGCTGTTTGCGCAGCGACATTCAATGGCGCTGGAAACGGTGCGGGAAACCATGCCACCCAGGCGTCGTTGCAATAGAGCAGCCAATGATCGAGCCGGATTTTAAGCGTCCACTCGATATGGTCGCTGGGACCTTCCGGAAGGGCATTCGTTCGCCAACGTACCGTCGGCATGGTTGTTGAAGGTTTGGAACCATGTGTTGACCGCCGCCGCAGTTGCGCCCCGTCCGGCCCTAAATCCAGTTCGACCGAAGCAGCTCTCCCGACATCGTCACCGGCAGGAACCAGTTGCAGGCGCAACCCGGTTTGGGGTTGCCACGATGTATCGAAATACAGGTTGCCGGCGGGCGCCGTAATGGTAAACGGCTGGGGTGTGTCCGCAACCATTGCGTCGTTCCCGGCAATGGCGACATCGTTGGTGACCGCTTGTTCTTCCGCGGCGATTGAAGGGTTCGGGAAAAAGCGCCAAACGCCGATCAGCAGCGCCGTAAACAAGGCGGTTGTTGCGTGTCGGCGGCATGCCGCTTTTGGATATTCGTGGTTCATGGCTCGTCGTTCAGGGGTTGCGGATGCTCCGGGATGGTTTCAGCGATATATATCGTGTTGGTGTGCAATTGCCAGTGCAGATCGAAAAAACCGGCAATCCATGCGCGGTTGGATCCGTCGCGATCGGGTTTTGCGTCATAAACAATGTAGTCCGGCAAATAATCATAGCGATGATTTACGGAAAGATGTTCGCCCCAGGGATGCCCGCACTGGACCGCTACCATACGGTTCGGGTGCCAAGGACTGCGGTAAACCATCAGTAACCCATGGCCGTCGCGAGGCACAACGGTATCGCCGACAATGTATTCCCCCGCGCTTACATCAATTGGGGCTTGCTGTAATACGTGGCGTATCATCGGGCTGGATTCAGGTTCGCCGAATAGAAAAAGATTGTAATCGCGGCGTTTCTGATCGTCGATGTCCGCTTCCCGTGCCCGGCGCGGCGGCGCTTGAGCGTACTGTTCCCATTCCCGGCAACGTTTATCGAACCGTTTAGACGCCGCGTCGGTATCGTTTGGATCGCCCGCCTGAACAAACATAAACGGTGCCAGGAAAAATTCTTTGAGCGGCCCGCGCGGTGGGGCGAAACCATCGTCGCGCGCCGTATACGCTGTTTCCGCGATCGTGGCTGTCTTAAGCGTCACCCCTGGCTCGGTCACGATGTCCGCCGGGA
>PWZG01000134.1 GCA_003567575.1 PVC group bacterium
CATCCCCGCCGAGATCTCCCACCTCAAGGTCCTCCACCGCCAGGGCCGCACCACCGAGCGCCGCGCCGCCGAAATGCTCGAACTCGTCGCGCGGCTGCGCGCCGAAGGGGCCGACCTGACCTACGACCTGCACCCCTACCCCGCCACCAACACCAGCCTCAGCGCCGTGGCCCTGCCCCCGTGGGTCTCGCGCGACGGCCTGCGCGACGTGCGCCTGCGCGACAAGGCCGAGCGGAACCGGATGCGCCCCGAGGTGGAAAGCAACATCGCCTGGATCGGCGGCCCCGACAAGATCGTCATCGCCAACTTCGCCGCCGACCCATCCCTCGAAGGCAAGACCGTCGCCGACGCCGCCAGCATCCGCAAGCAGGACGCCGCCGACGCCGCCATGGACCTCGTCCTCGAAGGCAACCCCCGCTGCATCTTCCACGCCCTGCGCGAGGAGGACGTGAGCCTCTTCCTGACCGGCGAGTTCGGCATGGTCGCCTCCGATGGCGGCGTCGTGCCCGAGCGCGACGGCCTGGTCCACCCGCGAAACTACGGCACCTTCCCCCGCATCCTGCGCGAATACGTCCGCGAAAACGGATGGCTGCGCCTGGAAACCGCCATCCGTAAAATGACCTCGGCGCCGGCCGCCCGATATCGGATCCCAAACCGCGGACTGATCGCCATGGGTTACGCCGCCGACCTCGTGCTTTTCGATCCTGAAACAATCAACGACCGGGCCACCTTCGAAAAACCACTCGTTTATCCCAACGGCATCGACAGGGTTCTGGTCAATGGCGCCATTGCCTGGCATGCCGGATCCAAACGTATCCTGCGCCACGGCATGGTCATCACGACGTGACATCGGTAACCCAGCATGCTTACCGGCCAATGGTCGCCCGCCGGCCGCGGGCTTGCCGTTCTGCGCTGTATGGC
Organism: PVC group bacterium; assembly: GCA_003567575.1. Taxonomy (GTDB): domain Bacteria; phylum Verrucomicrobiota; class Kiritimatiellia; order CAIKKV01; family PXCX01; genus PXCX01. The sequence continues at coordinate 922 of PWZG01000134.1, forward strand.
CTTGAAAACTGTTCAATATATATCCAATGAATAATATTTATCCAGCAAGTGAGGATAATGTGTGCAACAAGAAAACAACGGATAAACGGGTTGTATTTTTATGTATATAATTGCCTATAAAAGAGATACGTAAATTACAACCTTGCTTCCAGACGGGATTCGCGAGGTTTTGGCACGAATAATGATACAACTGATATCATCGAAATCATTCTTTACAGCAGGTTAGTTTTACGAAAGGAAAAACAAGACGATGACAGCCAGTTTGACGTCCACGGCGGAAACCTTTGGCGAGAACGTGTTCAGCATCCGGACGATGCGGAATTATTTATCGGAGCCGACGCATGCGTCGTTGGTGGCGACGATCACGAGCGGTGAGCGGTTGGATCCGGCGATAGCGGACGAGGTTGCCGAGGCCATGAAGACCTGGGCGATCGAGAAGGGAGCGACGCACTTCACGCATTGGTTCCTGCCGTTAACCGGCGCCACGGCGGAGAAGCACGAGGCGTTTATGGCACCGGATCAAGAGGGTGGCGCCTTGATGCATTTTTCGGGCAAGGAATTGACCCAGGGCGAACCCGACGCGTCGAGTTTCCCTTCCGGCGGTTTACGAGTCACCTTTGAGGCGCGTGGCTATACGGCCTGGGATCCCACCAGTCCGGCATTTATCAAGGAATGCGAAAACGGGGCGGTTTTGTGTATTCCGACGGTATTTTGCGGTTACAACGGGGAAGCGTTGGACAAGAAGACGCCCTTATTGCGTTCCATGGAAGCGCTTTCGAAGCAGGTATGCCGGCTGGGACGTTTGTTCGGCATTGAATCCCGGGGCAATGCGGCCTATGCCACCATGGGAGCCGAACAGGAGTATTTTCTGATCGACAAACGTTTTATCGAGGCCCGCCTTGATTTGCTTCAGACCGGACGGACCTTGTTCGGTTGTTCGCCGGCCAAGCACCAACAGATGGAGGACCATTATTTCGGCGCCATTAAACCACGGGTCATGGCGTTCATGACGGATCTCGACCATCAATTATGGCGTCTTGGCGTGCCGGCCAAGACCCGCCACAACGAGGTGTCGCCGGGCCAATTCGAATTGGCGCCGGTATTCGAAACCTTGAATCTGGCGGTCGATCACAACATGCTGGTGATGGAGTTGTTGCCGCATGTTGCCGAACGCCATGGATTTGTTTGTTTACTGCACGAGAAACCGTTTGCCGGCGTCAACGGATCGGGCAAGCACAATAACTGGGCGGTCCGCGGTCCGGATGGCAAAAACTGGTTATCGCCGGGCGACAATCCGCACGAGAACGCCAAGTTCCTGACCATAATCTGCGCGCTAATCAAAGCGGTGGACACGCATGCCGATATTTTACGGGCCTCGGTGGCTTCGGCCGGCAACGATCACCGGTTGGGCGCCAACGAAGCGCCGCCGGCGATTGTCTCGATCTATTTAGGCGAACAACTGACCGAGATCATCGAGCAAATCGAGAAGGGCGCCAAGGGCAATGGCCGGAAAGGGCGCACCCTTCAATTGGGCGTCTCTTCGCTGGCGGCGATTCCGCGGCATGAGACCGACCGCAACCGCACGTCCCCGCTGGCGTTTACCGGCAACAAATTCGAATTCCGGGCGGTCGGATCCCGTCAGAGTTGCGCGGGACCGAACGTGGTGATGAACACCATTGTCGCCGAAGCGCTTGATAATATTTGTTCGACCCTCGAAACCGAAACGGCGAACGGCCGTGACCTGAACCAGGTTTTGCCGGGGTTATTACAGGACATCGTGAAAC
>PWZG01000340.1 GCA_003567575.1 PVC group bacterium
GGAACACGATGAAGCCCAAACTCAAGATCGCCCCGTTTTGCGTCGATATCACGCCGCCGCTCGGAACCCCGTTGGCCTATGTGCCCAACGACAAGGTCGATTCCCCCATCTATGTTCGGGGCCTTGTCGTGGACGATGGCCAAAACCGCGCGGTCTGGGCCGTGGCCGATATCATTTTCTATTGGGGCAAGGCGTATCACGAAACCCGGGCACTGCTGGCTAGAGCCGCCCAGACCACACCCCCCAAGGTGTTCCTGCATGCGGTTCATCAGCACGACAGCATGCGGGTTGCGTTGGAACTCAATGCATATTACCAGCGGTTCAACACGGTTTGCATCCCCCCCGACTATTATCAACGGGTGAACCGCGATCTTCGGCAGGCCGTCGAACAGGCCCTGCGGCCGCGTGGCGGAAACTGGCGGACCGTATCCCGCGTCAGCACGGCGGAGCGCCGCGTCGCGGGGCTGGCATCCAACCGGCGGATGCTGGACGAAAACGGAAAATGCCGGGCCATGCGGTTTTCGATGTGTACCGACAAGAACCTGAAACGCAAGCCAACCGGTCGGATCGACCCCCTGCTGCGCACGGTCGCGTTTCATGGGAAAGGGGACCGCCTCGTCGCCGCGATGCACTTCTACGCCTCGCATCCGATGGGCGCCTATCAGCGCAACCAGGTCGGCGCTGACATTCCCGGTGTGGCGCTCGATTTCGTCTCGCGCCGTACCGACCCGAGGGCGCTGCACCTTTACTTTACCGGTTGCGCCGGTAATATCACCTTCGGCAAATACCATCTCGACTCCGACAAGACCATCCGGGTGCTGGGCGAACGGCTGGGCGGCTATCTGCTGGACAACCTGCGCGGCCTCAACGAGGCGCCGATCGGGCCGTTGACCTTCAAAGCCGAGCGGTTCGAACTGCCGCTGAATGCCGGCATGGACGAAGCGCTGCTTGCGCAACAAGTCGAAGCGGCCCGGAATACGCGTGAAGTTTGTCAACCAGGAGGACGCTTGATCATCCTCAAGCAATGGAAGCGGTGGTCCCGGCCGACGGTGACCCGCATGAGCATCGGGCCTGATGTGCACTTTCTGTCCCTGCCGGGCGAGACGGTGGTGGAATACCAGCTCCATGCGCAAGCCCTCTTGCCAGAGCGGTTTCTCGCAGTGGCCGCCTACGGCGACTGCACCTACCACTACATTCCGACCGCCGCCATGTATGACGAAGGCGGCTACGAACCCGAGCGGGGCGCCATTTGCAGCCGGGAAGTTGAAAAACCTTACCGGCAGGCGATTGCCGATGTGCTTCGACCGCTGCAATAGGTCCTTACGGGTTTCATTTGAACAATAGATTGTCTACTTTCGAACATCGAACATCGCTAAGGAGGTTCCCTTATGACCCCAAAAGAACGGCTTTTGACCGCATGGAACTATCACGAACCCGACCGCGTGCCGATCGAGATGTTCCTGACGCAAACCGCCTGCGTCATGGAACTCCCCGGCGCGGCCGAGATTCTCGACTTTCAGGAGCACGAGGCCGATAATTTTCTCGGTGTGCCCGGCTTCGACTGGGGCTTTCTCGGGTTGGACGCCTCGCATCGCGAGGAGACGATCGAGGATGTCCCCGGCCGCTACCGCCGGACGCGCCGGATCTGTACCACACCGGCAGGCGATTTCACGTCAATCATCCGGCACACCTATGAAGACCTTTCCGGAGACGGGGACCCCAACGATTATCAAACCGAAAAGCACTATATCGAGACGCTGGACGACTTTCGCCGCCTCGCCAACGCGCCCCGCGTCCGCCGTCCCTTCGACGCGGATGCCTATAACCGGGGCTGCGCGAAAATCGGCGGGCGCGGCGTGCCGATCATGGGGCTGTTTCATCCGCTCGGCATGCTGGCGCGAAGCGGGAAAATCGAAGAAGTCTACGCTTGGATGCTCACGGAAGAACCGCTCATGCGGACGTTCCTTGAGCGTTGTACCGAGCAGATCCGCGACAGCCTGCTCGCCCTGCGAGGCGTCGCGTTGGACGATCCGCCGGTGTTCAAGACGCATGCCCTCGAAATGTTCATTCCGCCCTGGCTGGGCATGGAGGCGTTTATGCGATGGGTGTTCCCGTTCGACAAACGGGTGAATGACGCGGTGCATGCCGTCGGCGGCCGGCACTTCGCGCATTGCCACGGTAATAGCGGCGGTTTTCTCGAACGGTTTGCCGACATGGGAATCGACGCGCTGGATCCGCTCGAACCGCCGCCGTATGGCGATAACGACTTGGCACAAGCCAAACGGCAGGTCGGCCGGCGCATGCTCCTGTGCGGCAACATCCCCTCGCAGTTATTTTATCTCGACACGTTCCGGCCGGACGACGTTCGCGACCTCGTACGGCGCGCCATTGACGCCGGCGCGCCGGGTGGCGGTTTCACGCTGCGCACGACCGGCAGCGCCCACATCGGCAACGGCAAGAACCGGGCGCAAAAGGCGAAAGCGATTCAGTGCGGCCTGGCCATGATCGAGGCATGGAGGGAATACGGAAAATCGTGATCGATGGATTGCCGCTGTAATGTATATAATTGAATGAAAAGGATGGTAACCGTTCACGGTTCAACGGTTCAAAGGTTCAGAGGTTTTTTTCGGAGTTTTCGTAAAAACGGTCAATCCCGCGTCAGGATATTACAGTTTTTTGTTTGTTTCCGGCCAAGGTTGCCAC
>PWZG01000002.1 GCA_003567575.1 PVC group bacterium
CCCGTCTACGCTCTACGAGCTACGCCGAGGCACGCGCTTACGGACGACGGCAGAATTCATTCGTCCACCGTAGTCGTCGCCCGTTATCGTTACCCGGAGTTATCACATAATTATTATGGGAACCTTAGCAACACGATCACGGAGGTGTGCAAACCAGAGACGGAAGTAAAAAGATTTGGGTGTACGAGTAGGTGTACGAGTAGGTGTACGAGTGCGTGGAAGAATAACAAGGGATCAATCGTACTTGTACACCCAAATCTCTTCGGTTACGGTCGTCAGCCCGTCTCAGTCTCGCACCTGGCCTTTGCCTCTGACGACATACTTGTATGTCGTCAATTCCTCAACGCCCATGGGGCCGCGAGCGTGTATTTTGTCGGTACTGATCCCGATTTCGGCGCCCATCCCGAATTCGCCGCCATCGGTAAAACGTGTTGATGCATTGACGTAGACGGCGGCGGAATCGACAGCGACACAGAATTTCTTGTTCGCAACGGTATTGTTGCTGACAATAGCATCCGAGTGATGCGATCCGTAGCGGTTTATGTGATCGATGGCTGCGTCGTCTGATTTGACGATACCTATCGTCAATATCATATCGAGATATTCCTCCGTCCAGTCGGATTCGGTGGCGGGCAGAATATCCGGAACGATGGCACGCGCTGCATCATCCCCTCGCAATTCGACGTTCAGTTCGCGCAGACGTGCCGCGATGACCGGCAGGATTTGGGGTGCGATGGTTTCATGCACCAGCAGCTTTTCGATGGCGTTACAGACGCCGGGTCGTTGACACTTGGCGTTTTCGACAATGGCCAGCGCCATATTGGCATCGGCATCGGCATCAATATAAACATGACAGACGCCTCGGTAATGTTTGATAACCGGTACGCGCGCATGTTCCATGACCGTACGGATCAACCCTTCGCCGCCGCGCGGTATGATCAAATCCACCCGCCCTTCAAGTTGAACCAGGGCTTGGATGGCGGCACGATCGGTGGTGGACACCAGTTGGACGGCATCGGCGGGCATTCCTTTGCGGGCGCCGCCGGCTTGCATGGCAGCCACGAGTGCCGCATTGGATTGCGCGGCTTCACGGCCGCCGCGCAAAATCACGGCGTTGGAACTCTTGAAACATAACGCGGAGGAATCTACCGTCACGTTGGGGCGTGATTCGTAAATGATACCGATCACACCGATGGGAACCCGTATTTTCAGAATTTCCAGTCCGTTAGGTCTGATCCAGCGGCTGATAACGCTGCCGACAGGATCTTTTTGGCCGGCAATATCCCGGACGCCCTTGATCATGGCGGCAAGACGGCTGTCGGAAATTTTAAGCCGGTCCAGCATCGCTTCGCTCAGCCCGGATTGACGGGCGTTTTGCATGTCCTCTTCGTTGGCGGCCTTGATATCGGCGCCGCGTGCATCAAGCTCGTCGGCCATCGCCTGCAATATGACATTCTTTCTGCGTGCCGATAGGCTGGCCAATACTCGGGAAGCGGTGACGGCGCGTTCGCCCATTGCACTGATTTCGGTTTGGATTTCCATGGTGTTTTCCTCCTCTAACCGGATACGGATGCCGGCACAATAGTGCCGGTATCCTCTCCGTTCATTATCCGGCGCAACACTCCGGTCTTACGACCGTCGGCGATCACGGCGGAACATCCGCTGCGGGCGACGTCCAGCGCCGCATGCAGTTTGGTTGCCATACCGCCCCGCGACATGGTGGCGTCATGCGGCAGTATCCATGACAAGGTTTTGCGGTTGACTTTATCGATATAGCGTACCCGCTGCATCCGTCCGTTGGTATCCGGCGCCCGCACGCCGTCAACCGTGGTCAATAAAATCAGTACATCTGCCCGCAACATTTTGGCGACCAATCCCGCCAATACATCGTTGTCGCCCAGTTTCTTGATATCGGCGCGAATTTCCTCGTCGGCGACGGCATCGTTTTCGTTGATAATCGGTATCACTCCATGTCGCAACAGATTCTCGATGGTACGGCGCGCGTTCATGGCGCGCACCTTGTGATGGAAATTATCATGGGTCAAAAGAACTTGCGCCACTTTGCATCCACGTTCGGAAAACAGGGCATCATAACGAGCCATCAAACGGCATTGTCCGATCGCCGCGGCCATCTGCAGGTCGGGTAACCGTTCCGGCCGTGTTGTCATGCGCAGCGCTTCCATGCCGGCGCCGATGGCGCCCGAACTGACCAGCACCACTTCCATGCCGTCGGAATTAAGTGCCGCCAATTCCTGTGCCAAAGCGCGCAGTCGCCGGATTTCCGGACGCCCGGTCTTCTGGACCAGAACCCGGCTGCCCACCTTGACCACGATGCGGCGCGCATCCTGAATGACTTCGCGATAGCGTAAAGATGTTTTCATTTCCATTATTCCATATCTTCCATGCGTCGGCATTGGACTATATTGAATAGCATATCGTGCGCCACTTGTCGAGGGCGCAATCGCAGGGCAAACGCATACAAGGCGGTCTTTGCCCGCAACCCAGAGGTTAGAGGTCAGAGTGTGCTGTCCGGTAATTCCGCGGAAACCACTCGAACAGCATTGTCATTCCGAGCGAAGTCGAGGAATCTCGGCACTCTGCGACGGACGCAGATCCCTCGACAAGCTCGGGATGACATTGGATTGATTCACACCATTTGTCGGACACCACAAGATGTCAGCAAGAGAAATCCTTGATCG
>PWZG01000490.1 GCA_003567575.1 PVC group bacterium
ACAAAATGTTGGAATGTCAGACGCTTATTAATCGTCTCAAAACTGTCTCACCGCTGTGCAGCAGAACGGCGGAGGCCGCCGTCGCCATCCTTGTGGAACCGGCGGAGACCGCCGTCTCCATCCTTGTGGAGCCGGCCGTCCCCGGCCGGAAGATCGCAGGCCGAGACAATAATAAGACGATGAGTGCCTTCGTAAGTTATTTGGATGCTTACAAGAACATCATATCAGCACCCAGCGATAATTCAATGTATTTATGCCAGCGGCGAAAAAATCGCGATTCTTCAACCATGTATTTATGCAAATCGTTCCTCCGCAAATTCCGTTCTTGCAGAGGCGCTATATCTTCTAGTATAATCCGGCACAGTTATTTTAGTTGTCGATGAGGGAATAATCATCGGTGAATCCGTCGACGGCCGGCGGAGTACACGAACCGGCGTTTGCCGGATTAGTTTGGCTTGGAGAAAAACATGCCCCACGACCGGTTGAATCTTACGGAAGCCGCCCGTTATTTGCACTTGGCGCAGGTTAAGGTAGAGCAACTTATGCGCCGCCGCGAAATACCGTTTACGGTTTCGGGAACACGGGTTGTTTTCCTGAAGCACGAATTGGATGCCTGGGCGTCCCGGCGGATTATGGAGTTCGACGGGCGGCAGTTACAGGATTACCATGGTAACTCGCATCGCGGCGCCATGAAAGTTGCCGATTCCCAGCCGCTATTGCGGAATCTGTTGGCAAGCCGGCAAGTCACGGCTGATTTAGCGGCCAAAACCCGCGCTTCCGTTTTGCGCGAAGTGGTCCGTTTGGCCGATCGCACCGGTTGGCTGATATATCCTAAAGATTTACTTGCCAGTCTCGAGGCAAGGGAAGAGTTATGTTCCACCGCATTGCCGGGCGGCCTGGCGCTTCTGCATCCGTGTCATCACGACGAATATTTGTTTGAAAAATCCTTTTTATTGCTGGCGCGCACGGTTCAGCCCGTACCGTTCAACGCACCCGACGGCAAATGTACCGACCTGTTTTTTCTGTTATGCTGTCGCGATGATTGTCTCCACTTGCATTTATTGTCGCGCTTGTGCATGATGTGCACGAAAACCGGGTTGCTGGATCAATTACGGGATGCGCCTGATGCCGCGGCGATGGTTGCCGCGATGACGGACACCGAAACCGAAATAGTGAAAACAATCAACCGTTCTCACGGATAACCGAAATAGTGAAAACAATCAACCGTTCTCACGGATAATAACAGGGAGCTAGCAACGATGGGAACAGAACAAAATGCAACATTGGAATTCGCGTGCGGCCGCTGTGAAACGCGATTGAATGTGAAACCGTTTTTGGCCGGCAAAAAAATCAATTGCCCCAAATGTCACAAGAAAGTCGTCGTCCCTAAACAAAACGGCGGTATCGCCGTCGTTCCCGATGGAACGAATTTGAAAATCAGCGACGCTGTGAAGGCAAGAAAACGCCACGACGCGGCCAACACGCCGACCCGGACCAAGACCCGGTCGCGCGCGGGATCGGAAGGGACCGCGGATCAGGAAATGTTGCGCGCCGAAAACAAGGCGCTACGGGATCGCCTGGAGAAGCGGAAGCACGAACCACCTGCCTTGTCTGAAGATGATCGTGATGCACTGGCGGCTGCCCGTAAACGGATTGCAGAACTGGAACTGCAATTATCACAGGCCCGTACGGAAGCCGAAGGAGCGCGCGCGCGCGCGGCGGCGGCTATTCGCGACAGGAAAGACAAATCATAGGATGGTTAAGCTAAATAAAATAACATCGTTTCTGGATCGCGAACTGAATTTGGTAGCGTTTGATGATCTTTCGCATAACGGGTTGCAAGTCGAAAACTCAGGGACGATCCGGCGGATAGGCGTTGGGGTCGATGCGTCGATGGATTTTTTCGAGAAGGCGTCGGAGCAACGGGCCGACCTGTTGATTTGTCACCACGGGTTAAGCTGGGGCGATTCGCTGCGACGAATTACGGATATCAATTACCGGCGTTTGAAATTTCTGTTGGACCACGACATGGCGCTGTATGCATGCCATTTACCGCTCGATGCCCATCCGACGTTGGGGAACAATGCCCAGATCTGTAAAGCTTTCGGATTGCGGAGTATTCAACCGTTCGGTACCTATAACGGAATGACCATCGGCTTCCGCGGGACGCTGCCCAAAGCCATGACGTACGACCGTTTCAAGAAACGGGCGCATGAAATATTCGGCAATACTTCGGGGACCATGGATTTCGGCAAAAAAAAGGTTCGTACGGTCGCGGTCGTCTCGGGCGGCGCCGCCGATGAAATAGCCGAAGCCGGGGCGGCAGGAATCGATGTTTACATCAGCGGCGAACCCAAACTGACGGCCTGGCATCTGGCCCGCGAATACGGCATTAATGCCGTGTTCGCCGGCCATTATGCCACCGAAACGTTCGGCGTCAAAGCGGTCGCCGCCCGCTTGACGCAACGTTTGGGAATTAAGACCCGATTTATCGACATGGCCGTGCCGTTCTGATTGGGTTCAGTCGAAGCGCTATATTCATTTGAATCCGGTCAAGGTCAAGGCTATGAAAGATTTGCCGTTGGACAGAAAAATATCCGAACTGCGCGGTTACCGCTGGAGCAGTTATGCTGGATATGCCGGATTGTCGCGGCGGGAAAAGATGGTGAATTATGGTGCTTTGTCGGAAATAGC
>PWZG01000495.1 GCA_003567575.1 PVC group bacterium
ATTTATTGAGGAATCGCTGGGGCGCCCACGCTAATGCCCGACATACTCGGCGAATTCATCGCCGAGTACCCCATGCAATGCTTCCTGTTTACCGACGTTTGGAGTCAACCCCCCAAGACGGAACCCTGACAGCGCCCGATATTCAGGGTTTGCCCCATCACAACCTGTTTGCCGAAACATCCCCGCATCGTTTTTCTCTACCGTACTGCGCCCGGAGACTGCCCAAATCAGCCGCCTTGCCCGTTTGGCCAACACTCGGCCGGGGTCTTGGATGCTAACCGGCTCTCAATTTGTTTTTTGGGGTTGCATTTCCCAGCGCCCGGTGATATAAATTCACACATGGGACTGCGGTATGCCCTGAAACCGCGATTGAAACAACGAAAAAGGGCGGCGTTGATGTATTCACGAAATCAAGCCGTCTAATACAGACGTTCGGTGCAGGAGACGATGTGAGCAAACGAAAGAAGCGAACGGTCCTGCGAGATAAGATCCGTGTTGCCGGCGAAGCGGACTACATCATTCGCAAGGCGCAAGAAGGCGATGCCCGGGTTGTGACCCTTGGCAACATTGTGTTCTTTTCGACCGATACCGGCGACGCGTGGATGCTCGACCCGGAAGACAATTTCGCGTTGTGCCTCTTGCGCGATGGCGTGAAGCAGGACTACACGATTCTGGAAACAGATTCCAGTTTTCAGATCGGGTGGAATGCACGGTACGAGATACGAGGAAACGCCTTCATCGTTGCCTCGGCAGACGGTCGTGTGCGCACGATCATAGGGTATCCAACCGATGAAATTGCCCAAGCCATTCGCGGAGCATGACTGGATCACCGAACAAGGCAAATCCAGCGTACGCGGTAAACCGCGCCGCTGATTTGCGACGTTCGGCATGGAAAGAAGATTGCCATTCGATACGCTTGAGATGGCGAACGGATTGTCGTAGCATGGTGCCGAGGTGACATGATGGATACGCTTGTCCGTATAAAGCGCCTGGTGATCGCGCGAAATGTGTTGTTTACGCAGAAGGCGGAAGGCGAGATGGCGACGGAGTCGCTCACGCCGGAATTGGTGTACGAGTCGATCCTGAACGCCCCGTCAATCTTTAAGACTCTCCGGTCGAGGAACCCGCAGACCAGGAAGACCGAGCGACTGTACGTGATCAAGGGCCTCACGTTCGACGGTCTCGATATCTATACCAAGGGAAAAGTCCTGACGAAGGAAGGAGTTGACGTATTCTATGTCCTCATCTCGTCAAAGAGAAGCACGGATGTCTGAATCATTGCCATGTCCCGAGTGTGGAGCGATGCAGATGAGCTACACCGTCGAGAACTGCCAGACCGAGGACGGTCTGACCATCCGACGCCTGCGGCATCTCAAATGCAGCGCATGCGGCGCACGCTTCTTCGATGATGAAGCCATGCACCGCATCCAGAAGGAGCGTGCCAATCGCCCGCTCGCACACGCTGTGTGATCTGGACGTTCGAACAAGACGCCTGCAGCATACCCCGAAGGGCGCGCGGACGCACCCTCCGGGTCTGCTGAGGCGCGGCGTTCGCGCAGGGTCAGAGAAACAGCATGGCGGAATACGGCGAGTGGAATCAGAAAGGGGCGACCCTCAGCGACGTGACAGCCGAGAAAGGAGTACGGCGTTGGCCGCGACTTCATCGTCAAGGGTATTCGCGCCGGCAAGCTGGAGTACCGCGAAGGATCGGTCTGGGGCAATCCATATCTGAGACTGCTGCGGAGGCAGTTGGAGCAGTACATCGCCGATGAAATCGGAGATGACCGCTTGTATTCTGGCAAGAATAAGACAGAGCTACGCAAGGTGAAAGCGCAGATCAGAAAGAATCTTGCCAGGGGCGGACGCGAGATCACGCGAACCCGGGAATTGCGTCGTCGCGTAACGTTCGCTGATCTTCTGGCCATGGTGGAAACGCTTCGTGGGGCGAAATTCGAAGACTTCATGCCTCAGCGAGGTGACTGGGCTCGTCCAATGCTGCTTTGGGCCGCTCGTCAGTACACGGGCATGACGTTGCGGGAAATCGGCGCTGCTGCGGGCGGCGCCGATTACACAGCCGTTGCCATGACCATCAAACGGTTTGAATAGAAAGCAGCCTCGAATGCAAATCTACGACGTCACATGGAACAAATCAAGGCTCAATGTGAAATGTGAAGACCCCAAAGTCCCCTCAAAGTCCCATTTCAAAAAAAAGTTTGCCGGAAAAGCGAAGAATTTCGCCTGAAATGCGTCTAATGTATAAAGACGCACATTTCAGTGGCGTCAGCGGATAGACCATAGAACTATGGAAACGCGAGTGAAGGTTGGGCCGGTGACCAATGGCGGCAGCCTGCCTTGATCCGGCGGAACGTCAACCGCTGAATTGCAAATCGCGGCAATACCGGAAGCTCACTGCGCCGGCCAAGAGAGAATAAGGACCCGGGGCAACGGACGGCATACGTTCGGCTGCCGATTCCGGATCAGGTCAAACCGCGGCGCTCTCATTGCTCTCAAGTGCCTGCCGCATTTTCTCATATACGCGATCACGCAATTTTTCAGGACTCAAAACTTTCACATCCGGTTGCCAGGAGAGAATCCAGCGCACCATTTCGTTCCAACCGCCGGTTTCCAATCGCAATTCGACTGCACCGTTGCGCCGCTCAACCAAACATTGCGAAGGATGCCAGACCCG
>PWZG01000339.1 GCA_003567575.1 PVC group bacterium
CCGGGAATATAGGCATTGAAACGGCCGCTCTGGCGCACCATCAACCAGGGATCGTCATGGATGTCACGCACGCCGATGACCGAGGTATTGTCGCGATGCAGCCAGTAAAGGCGTTTGGACATATCGTAAAGCCGGTAGTTCCCGCGGTAGTAGGCCTGTTGGAATTGGTGTCCCGTACCCATGTAATCGTTCGAGGATATCCCGCACAGCAGCAACATCTTGCGCAACGGATAGTTCAACGGTCCGCATTGATGGGAAAAATATATATTGAGCATACGCAGCAGATGATAGCGAACCGGCAGCGGTTCATCGAAAATCAGTTCGCCAATCATGTTGGCGTTGAAATATCGCGTGACGCGGGTACAATACCTGAAGATTCTTCTGGCGCGTTCAAATTCATCGTCAATTCCCGGCGCGAGCGTTTGGCGCAAGCTTTCGTAGCTAAACGGCACGACGTTGTCGTTGGCGCGCCAACGCGGCAACCGGATGGCCTCGCCATGCCCTTCCGATACGGGCGTGTAAGCTTCCCAGCGCATCAGCGGTTCAAAATCGCCACCGACCATCAGCGGTTCCTGGGGGCCCAATCCGGTGATCCGCCGCTGAACGGCGCGCGGACGGGATTCGATAAAACGCGGATCGGGATGTTGGACCGCCGGACGGCAAACCTCGGGATCGTTTTCCGGCCGATTCGCTTCAAACAAGGTTTCCGGCGGATAAGGCGCCACCGTAATATCCTGAGGGTGGATCTTGCCGTTTTCGAACCGGTCGAGCGGCACGGTTTCCAGTTGCGGCGGTTCCGGATGCGTGAAAAAGGTTTCGATCACGGTATCGTCGCCGGCGTGCGTCCCGTCCGTGCTGTTTTCGAACCGAAACAGGGCACGGGTATCCGGATCGGGTTCCAACCGTCGCCATTCGGGTTGGAAATCCGCATGGTAACGAACGGTATCCGATATTCGCAATTGATCCAGGAAAATTTCCGCCGACGGTTTGGCGAATTTCTGATCGCCGCCGATCGTCATCACCATGGGGATGACGCGGCGATCGCCGGGCGCAATCCCCGCGCCACGCGATAAGGCCGGATCCAGCGGATCATCCGTCGAGGGCCAGGGCTCGTCCGCTGGTCCCGCGGCGCCAATCTTGCAACCGTCGCAAAACAATTGCAATTGGGCGCGCGGATGATCCCAGGTAACCGCAAGGTGGTGCCACCGGCCTTGCCGCAATTCCGCTTTGCCCTGAACCGTATGCCGTTCCGCGTCGGCATCCAGAATGCTGAACGACAGCAGATTGTCACCGTCCGCTCCATGTTTTCGCAACGTTGAATGTTCAGCGGTTTTGTAAGCCCTTGCCAACCCTTCGTAAAGAAGATGGTCCTTGCCGTCATCCCATGACCAGGCCGGTTTGAGGTAAAATTCCATGGTTCCCCGTACCGGCCCCCAATGGACCGCACGCCGGTTCGGATTGAGACGGCCCGACGATAGCGTGCCGGCGGACGCACCGTTGAAACTGAAGCGGCGTTTCCCGGTCAGCGCCACGGCGCGATTGAGCGGCGCTTGCGGAACGGCGCCTTCCACGAACATGGCATCGTTGGCGGCCGGCCACGGCCAGCGTTCGCCGGGCCGCAGCACCAAGCGGTCCAAACGGATCTCGGTCGCCAGTTCTTCGGGTGACGGTTGTCTTCCAAAACAGCTCGGATCGACATCCAACCATATTCGCAACCGGACGATCGCCTCGGATGCTTGCGGATTGAAGCGGCCGGTTTGGGAAAACCGGATCACCTGTCCCGGTGCCAGTTCGAGGGTCAGCCAACGCGGATCCACCGCATATTCCGGTATCCGGCTGCCATCCTCGCGGTACTGTTCAATTTCTACGGTAACCGGTTTCCCGAAAACCCCTGTACGAGAAAACCATTCCGCTTCAAACCGGACCTGGCGTCCCGCGTAGCGGCGCACATCCACCCGTTGCCATAATTCGGCGGCATGTTCCTGCCGGACCGAACCGTTCGCGGCACGCGTAATCCATAATCCCCGGTCCGCGCCACGCGCGGCGGCCGTTTCAAACGCAGCGATGGCGGCGTTATCCACTTCCCAGCCTTTCGGGATGCCCCGGTCATGCTCCGTGAACCGCGGATTCGCCAGCAAATTCGCGACCGGTACCTTGCCTTCCGCTTGGGTTTCGGGCAAGGTCTTTCCAATGCCATCGAAATACACGTCGAACACGCCGCTCGCGCCTTCCCGAGCCTGAGCCGTCCAGGCAAGATATTTGCGGGAGCGCCCCGTCTCCGGATCCGTTTCCTCGCGCCATACCGCGGCGATTTCGCGCGACGATCGACCGTCAGGGTCGCGTTCGACGACCCGCACGGAATCCGGCGCCAACGAACGATCCGTTCCGGCGCCCGCCAATAATTTTTCAAAACCGATCAACGCCTCGACAGGCGTCTCGCCGCTGAAATCCCACGGCATCGTCCGTGTAAGCGTTGTCCGGTATGACCAATGTTTATTCCACCATGAATGAATATGAGCACCGTCTGATTGCCGCATGAGCATCCTTTCCGTAATAGACAACCACGATGGCTTCGTCCGTCAGCGAAGCTTGATCAGGGTTCCAAACAAGATTCGCCCGAACACGATCGTGCCGTGCTCGGCGTTTTCAAGTCCGTAACGCCCCGCACGGGTGGAAACCGTTCCCGA
>PWZG01000276.1 GCA_003567575.1 PVC group bacterium
CGCCGGGGTCATGCCCGTCCGCCATGCGGGTGCTGGTGGTCAAACTCAGTTCGCTGGGCGACCTTTTTCATGCCTTGCCGGCGGTACATGTGCTTAAACAAGCGTGTGATGCGACAATCGACTGGGTGGTTCAGTCCGAATATGCCGGCCTGATTTCCTGCTTCACCGATGTCGATCGTGTTATAGAATTCCCGCGCCGTCATTTCCTGACGCAATCCGTCGGATTCATGCGTAACCTGCGTGCCCATCGCTATGATTTGGTTGTGGACTTGCAGGGCTTGTTTAAAAGCGCTATGACCGTTCGGCTGGCGCGCGCCCATGCGCGCGTCGGCCCCGGGTTTTGCCGCGAAGGCGCCGGTTTGTTATATTCGGTGCGGCCGTCACGCGCAACCCTTCGCCGTCCGCGCCGGCATGCGGTGATCGAGAACCTTGAGACGGTAGGTTATCTGGGGTTGGAAACGGACGAACCGGTGTTCCCGGTACGATTTCCCCGCGTCGAATTATCGGGGCCGGGACCGCACATCGGTCTGGTGCCCGGAACGCGCTGGCCCAGCAAGAACTGGCCGGTGGAACATTTCGGTCGATTGGCCGACGCCTTCCGGCATGCCATCGGCGGAACCGTCCACTTGATCGGCGGGCCGGCGGACCGTGAACGCTGCCGGATGCTCATGCAATGCCGTTCAACCGACGGCATGCAGGATCTTTCGGGTTCGTTGGACCTCGTCGGTCTGGGCGGGGTCTTGCAAGCGTTGGACCTTGTCGTCACCAACGATACCGGCCCCATGCACATGGCTGCTGCGGCCGGCACGCCGGTTGTGGCGTTGTTCGGCCCCACGGATCCCTTGCGGACCGGGCCCTGGGGCGCCGGGCACCGGGTATTGCGTGCCCGGCCTTTGCCGGATTGCGCGCCTTGTTTCCGACGCCGCTGCCGGCGCAACCACGCCGAATGTATGTCCCGCATTCCGGTGGCGAGCGTTCTGGCGGCTGTTAAAGAGATGCTGTAACCAATCAACAATCGATAGTCGCAAAATCCGCAATCCGGGGATTTGCAATTTTCGTTGGTTATGTTATTGTTGCGCTGTTGCGGTTGCAACGTGGTGCAATCGACGGTTTCGGTGGCACGGCTTCCGGCCGGGTATTCCGGCGCTATTATATAATTGAAGGAGACGATAGTATGCAGCAGAACTATTATTGCAGTTCGGTATCCGGTCGATGGGGACGAGTCGTTGCACTGGGCGTTGCGCTCGTTATTTACGGTGCAACAGCGGGCGCGACGATGTCGCCGTCGCGTTGGTCGCCGGAGTGGAGTTTTGGCGGCGGTCTTGGCGTCCATTTCTTCGAAGGCGACCAGGAAACGCAAGACGGTATTATCGGTACGGTACAGGCGGCCTACGATTTAAGCGAAAACTGGACGATCGAGGGCATGTTCTCGCTGTTACCGTATTTGCGGGCCAATCGGGTGTGGTCGCGAAGTCTCGACGATTACCGGCCGGGCTTGCATCAGTGGACTGATTCGACGTGGGCGGCAGGCCTGGCAATTGGCGGGCGCTATCATTTCAGCCGCCAATACCGCCTTGATCCGTATCTATCGCTAGGCGCCGGAACACTGTTTTACGGGCATGAACGGCACGACGGCAAGTTCCAGGACTGGTCGGTCAGCTCCGGTTTGGGCATGTTTTATCATGTTACGGATGGCTTGGCCGTGCGTTTGGATGCACGCGGTATGCGT
This sequence comes from PVC group bacterium, assembly GCA_003567575.1. Lineage (GTDB taxonomy): Bacteria > Verrucomicrobiota > Kiritimatiellia > CAIKKV01 > PXCX01 > PXCX01. The sequence continues at coordinate 1,730 of PWZG01000276.1, forward strand.
GTGCTTAATATCGGGCAAGCCAATGCACAGGTCACGCTGGGCATCTCCTGGAGACCCGGCGTCACTCCAACACACACGTTCCAGGTCATGGGCGGCGTACTGGACAGCGATGGCGACGGGCTGTCGGATTGGGAAGAAATTCATATCTATTTCACCGATCCCCATAATCCGGATACCGATGGTGACGGTTTGTCGGACTTTGACGAATTGCATCGTTATGGCACCGATCCGTTGAATCCGGATACGGATGGCGACGGTTTGACCGATTATGAGGAGCTTTACGTTTACGGTACCGACCCGTTGAAACGCGATACCGATGGCGGCGGCGTAGATGACTGGCACGAAATCATGGTCGACGGTACCGATCCTCTGGATCCTGCCGACGATTTGAAGTTGCATACCCTCTATTTACAGTTCGATTACGATCAAGCCATCATCAAACCCGAATTTTACGAGCCACTGGATGTGATTGCGTTGACGTTGCGGCGCGACCCGCGGGCGCTGGCACGCATTGAAGGGCATGCCGATCAATTAGCTGGTTCGGAAGCTGCTTATAATCAGGAACTTAGCGAGCGACGCGCGCGCGCGGTACGGCAATACCTTGTCGAACGCGGAGGCATAGAAGCAGAGCGGCTTCAGGCGGTCGGATACGGGTTTCAGCGTCCCAGGGAGCCAAACGACCCGGTCTACGGGAATCCCGTCAACCGGCGCGTCGAGATATACATTCGAAGCGGCGACCATATCGAACGCCATGGCGTACAACCGGGAATGGCGCCGTTACCGGCGGAAATCCGGTGATGTATAACCCGCCTAAACGACTTGCTAAACAGAAGGAATGGAGCGAGCGAAGGGATTCGAACCCTCGACAGCCACCTTGGCAAGGTGGAGCTCTACCACTGAGCTACGCTCGCAATCAGCAAAGAAAACGGGGCGCATTATAGCAGGTAGTCAAC
>PWZG01000136.1 GCA_003567575.1 PVC group bacterium
CGCACGGTCCAGCGATTCTCATTTTGGCCTCTACGGCTCATCCGGGGGCCTTTGCGGGGCTACGGCACGCCATGGAGGATTCACCCCAACTGTCGCTCCTGAAAATTTTCTTGGAAAGAGGGCAGGTCGAAGCGTTCCGCTGAGCCGTGCGCGAGAACCGGAGGCCATAATGAGAATTGCTGGATTTCCACAGACGTGACTTGCACGCCCTCTCCGCAGCGAATTATGTTTGGCGATTTTTGACATCGAACTTCGAATCGCCTAGACTCTCTATGCCGTTAGGAGTGGCCGCAAGGCCTGAGAAAAGACTCTGACGACCTGAACCGGGTCATGCCGGCGTAGGGAAACGGCGCGGAGTTTTCTGAAGTGATTTGATCGTGCCGTCGGCCCTGATGCCGTCGGCCTTTTTTATTGACGAGTTAAGGAGATACTCGGTGAACGCAGAACTGATTGGGCGGATAGCGCCCCTCTTTCCGTCGCCCGCCGACGGGACGCTGGGCATTGGCGACGATTGAGCGGTGCTCCCGCTGGCAGGCGGGCTCGTCCACTTGGTCACCACCGATCTGCTGATCGAGTCCGTCCATTTTCGCCGCGACTGGATCTCGCCGGAGGATCTGGGCCATAAAGCGCTGGCGGTGAACCTGAGTGATATCACGGCTGGTGACATGCTATGGAAACCTCCACGAAACGATCAAACCATCAGAGCCTCACCGCTGCGGATTTCCTCTACACCAATGACCGCCGCTTTTTCGCCCTGCTGGGCGAGGGCATGGAGGAATGGGCCGCATCGGAATTGGAGGAACTCGGCGCCGAGGAAATCCAAGCCGGCGAACGGTGTCTCTGCTTTTCTCCTGTGTCCATGAACAGGCCATTCGCGGCACTTGTAGAACGATTTTTACAAGCACCTCTTTATTCAACGCGTAAACGATAGCGGCCGGGGCTCGCCCCGCCGGAGATGGTCCGCCGGAGGCTAAAGCCGTTATAGAGCGGACGGCCGCTGTAATGACGAAGGGAGAGGCTATTTCCGTCACGTCGGTTATCGGCATCGATTCGAACAGTGCGCTCTCCCCACAGCCCGGTGATGGTAAGCTCATCCAAACTGCCCCGATAGTTGCTGCTTTCCCACACAACACATTCACGCCGTGAGCGGTTCCGTCGCGTTTCCATGGACACGTCCGCCAAAATGCGCTTTCGCTCCTCCAAGGGTTTTTCGCTCGGGAAATCGGCCATGCGGGGCATGCTCGTCCAGATCCGCACGTGGCTACGGGTATTCGGCCGACGGGGGTCTACGGTCTGTGCAGTGGCTGTTATGGTGTCGCGGTCAAACGTATATTCCACCCGGATATGCGTTTCCTCTTCTGTGGCATGAAGGGATTCAAAATAAACCGATCGGGGGTTCAACGCGGGCGAGGAATGGTCCGTGAAAGCTTCCCGTGAACGGACTCGCCATCTTGAGCCGTCGTGCTCACGTAACTGCGGCCTGGCAAATCTAATGGATGGGCCTACCCGTTCCCCGTTCTCCTTAGGGTGAACAAATAGACGTCCCTGACTGTCTACCTCGGCATCGAAATGGGCATGCTGGTACAAGACAAATTTTCCCGCCCCGTCCCCTCTGGCCAGGGTCGGCAACCGTGCCGGACCGTCATCTTCCTCATCGTCGTCACCGGCCGCTACATGCAGCTCACGGGCACGCACCTGATCATCCGGTATGAGAAAACTCATTCGAATCTCAATTTGCTCGTCTTCGTCCGATTCCAGGATCACGCGATCCCCTGCAATTGCGACAAATCGGGCCTGCACCTCCGCCCCGCTAACGCTGGTCCACGTGGGCAACTCCTCGGCGGCCACATACACCACCAGCACCCGTGTTAAGAGCACAGCCATGCACCAAATTTTCGCGCGCTCAGTCATATCGACACCCTTCTGTTCTTTTTCGTGGACCCACTCCCCGCACTCGCACCCTCCCATTAATTCAGTATTTTCCCCGATGTTTCAAGACCGAGACACGGGAATTTATCCTCGCCCCAGTACCCCATGCTACAGCCTTTTTTTGACAATGCAAGTGGAAGTGGGTGAAAGTCAGGCGCATAACTCACTTCTGACGGTCCCCCATCAGATAGACGAACTGAATTTGTTCAGGCGACAGGCTCCGCATGGAATTCTTCATTTGGGTGCTTCGTCATTTGGATCGTATACACCACCCGTTCAGATGACCACCCCTATTTTAAATGCCCTTACCTACGGAAGTGAGATGCGCACGAATTCGCGATGGGTCCGCGCGATGTATTGACACGGACAGCGATTCCCCCTATGTTCACACCCCCTTCGATCATGGACACGGACGTACTCACTAAAGAAATCAACCGGCGACGGACGTTTGCGATTATTTCGCATCCGGACGCCGGTAAAACCACGTTAACCGAAAAGCTTCTGCTGTATGGCGGCGCTATCCAACTGGCCGGCTCCGTCCGGGCGCGCCGCAATCAAAAGGCGACCACCTCGGACTGGATGAAACGGGAGCAGAAACGCGGCATCTCCGTCTCCTCGACTTTGCTATAGTTCGACTACCGTGATTGCGTGATTAAATACATCAGGGGCCAACTCGTCATCCTCTTCCCCGATCAGTGGAAGCTCGACTACTTCATCCGCAACCACGAAAAACTGGCCCTCCACAA
>PWZG01000619.1 GCA_003567575.1 PVC group bacterium
ATCGTCAATAAGCCAACGGAGCGTCCCGGGTTGTGAAAAAACGAGACGATGAAGTTTTGATGGTTTACCGAATTCGAATCAATGAACCGCGCATGACAATCCGGAGAAAGTTGATACTGCCGGGCTGGGCATAATCCTCGTCATTCTCGGATTCCAGATTGTCGGCCCAGCCGGTGCCGCCGGCGGCGCTGACGGTACCGGTGAATAATTGCGGCGTATCCTGATCCTTCATCAGCACGCCGCCCTGCAAAATACCGCTTGGAGCAAAGGCTTCGATGGTGTCGATCGGCGTATCGGTCCAAACCGCAATGCGTCCGCCGCCGCCACCGCCACCGCGAGCGGGTCCCGACGAACCGCCGTCGGCCCGGATCAGTCCGTTTTCACCGCCGGTGAAACGCCGGGCAACCATGAACACGCCGCCGCCCGCGCTGCTGCCCGGATAGGAATGATAATCCTTTCCGGATCCGGCATCGGCCCGGATTGTGCCGTCCAGAGTTATCGTTCCATCGGCTTCAATCCAGACTACGCCGCCACCGCGGCCGACGCCGTACTGATGGGTTGCGACCGTCCCGCTGCCGGGAACGCGCGGCATATAGGGGTTCCCTGTTTCCTGGCCGACGGGGTTGCTGCCCCCGTGACCCTGACCGCCATGACCGCCGTGACCGGCGCCGGTATATACGTGCGGGGAAGGTTGCGGACCCCAGCCGTTCTTGAAACCGCGACTGTCGGCATTGAAGCCCGAATCGGCAGCGACATGAAGATCGTGCGTCTGAAACCGCGGCGCGCCGCCGTTCTCGGGATGGCTGAACGGATAAATCCAGGCATTTTCGCGCAATTGCATGTTTCCGCCGACGTTGACCGCGGCGCCGTAGGCGGCCTTTACGCCGTTGGTCGCCTGGGCGTAAACCAAAAGGAGCGATCCGTCCCATAGGCTCAAATCGCCCGTGATGTCGGCGTCTATCAAGCCCAGCCCGCCGCTGTTGGTCAAGGTCACGTTGCCGCCGCAGATCAGGTTTTCGATGCCGTTCAGAGACGCATTGTTAAATGTTATATCGCCTGCGACCGTTACCGGAATCTTCATGCCGCCTTCGTCTTCCAGAGTCAACGACACACCAAGCCAGTCGAGATTGGGAACCGACCATTCGGTCAGTCCGGGTATGATCAAGCGCAGATCGGAAAACCTTGCATCCGCCAGGGTCGGCGTCAGAAGTTGAGTATCCGGTAGCCAGAGCGTCCCTTCCTGAGGCGCCAGCCACCACCAATGACGGTCGATGTTGACGTGCTGCCCGCCCGTGCCGCGTTCGCCCGCTGCCGCCGAGAAGCGTACGGCATGGTCAGGATCGAGTGTCGTATAATCGACCGCGATCCGGCCGCCGCCGCCGGCCGTGCTGCGATGCGCCGCGCCGCCTTGCACATCGAGCAGACCGCTGACAGCGCCGGCGAAGGTGTCGCAATTCAAGTAAATTGCGCCGCCCGATCCTCCGCTGATATAGCTATGGTTGGCACTGCCGCCTTTGGCGGTCAACACACCGTCGATGGTTGCCGTTCCGTTGATTTCCAACCAGATGGCGCCGCCGCCATAGGTCCGACCGTATTTTGAATCCTGGTTTCCGCTGCCGGGATCGCGAGGCGCTGAAACGTTGCCGTACGGCAAACCTTCGTGTCCGATATGATCGCTGCGCGGGAGGTAAATTCCGCCGCGACCGCCGTATCCGGCGCCGGCTGTTTCTCCGCTGGTGGATCGTCCGTCCCCATGATTAAAGGCATATCCCCGGCCATTCGCGTTGATGCCGCTTTGAGCGGCAACCGACAGGTTGTCCGCAACGCACCGTACCGTGCCGCCGTCGTACGGATGAGCCACCGGAATCAACCAGGAATTCGGACCGATCACCAGATCGCCCGTCACGAGAATTTCCGCACCAAATCCAGACGCATCGCCTTCGCCGCTGAATAGGGTAAGCGTTCCGCCGTCATCAAGGATTAAACTACCGGCTTCCAAACGGGGTCGCTGCGGTTCCGCCACGCTGCCAAGCGTCAGACGCGTATCGGTTCCAAGGGTTGCCGCATTGGTTACAATCAACCGGAATCCCGGCTGCGCCAGGGTGAAATCGTTGTTTTCAATTGTTAATGAATCAACGTGCCATTCGTCAATATTGTTGCCGAAATACAATCTCACGCCATCGAACCGGGGTTCTGTCAGCGTGTCGGACAGCAATTCAAGATCGGGCAACCAGAGTGTGCCGTGGTAGGCGCCGACCCACCATTTATTGTCTTCCCGATTTTCTTTCTCAATCCAGGACCAACCCCGGCGCGCGGTAAACCGCACGGCACAATCGGGATCGAGTTCGGAATAATGGACCGCGATCCGGCCGCCGGCTCCCGCGCCGCCCCGTATCCCGTGGGAATCGTCAACACTGCCGCCTTGCGCTCGCAATTGACCGCTGGATGTGCCCGCGAATGTGTCGCAGATCAGGTAAATCGATCCGCCCGACCCGCCGGCCACATAGCCGTGGATGTCGCCTTTACCGTCGGCGTCGATGATTCCGTCAACCGTGATTCGGTTTCGCACCGCCCGGTTTCCCATGCCAATGGGGAGATAAGCGAAACCGATCCTGTTTGCCGCGGTTACGATTCTTGTCGGGCGGTAACTCTTCAATCTTTATTCTACACG
>PWZG01000122.1 GCA_003567575.1 PVC group bacterium
ACCGGGTAACCATCCTGCGCGAAACTGATCTGGAAAGTAAGAAGAAGGCGGTTAAGCGCCTGGCCGGCATCGAAGATTAATAACCAGGCGGCAAAAGCAGAAACAGTAGAAGCTTAAAGCTGTCCTGTTTTATTTAAAGCTAAAACAGATCGCTTTGATCCGGACGGCCCGGCAGGCCTGATCGTGGGCCGGCCGGGCCGCCCGTTTTAAAGCAGGACTGATAAAAATAAGGAGTAAAGAGGAACTAAAGAGGAACCCGGCATGGAGCAATTAAGACGGCTCTTTGCCCCGGTCTGAAGTTGCAAAAATAAATAGACGTGATAGGATTAATGTAGGGGTAAATGGTATGAACGTTTTTTCCGGTGGATTAAACCCGCACTCCGATTTAAAAACTCTTTGAAGGAGCATTATCTTGGACAATATTTTTGAACAGCTGGTCGGCAGCTCTAAAATACCGGACCTGGTTACTGTAGAACAGACCTTTCCCCGCCCGGTTATAAAGGATATCCCCGCCGCAGTAAGAAAGGCCCTTAATGAAAAAAAATTAATTCAGCGGATTCCTGAAGGGGCCCGGGTAGCGGTGAGTGCAGGCAGCAGGGGTATCGCCAATATCAGCCTGATCACAGCCACGGTGGTAAAACTGCTGCAGGAAGCGGGAGCTGAACCTTTTATCGTTCCAGCCATGGGCTCCCACGGAGGAGCGACCGCAGAAGGGCAAAAGGCAGTCCTGAAAAGCTTGGGTATCACCGAAGAACAGCTGGGAGTTCCTATCAGATCTTCCATGGAAGTGGAGCAGGTGGGCACTACCGCTACGAAGCTGCCGCTTTATATTGACAAACTGGCTTGCAGGGAAGCAGATGCCATTGTGGTCATAAACCGCATCAAACCGCATACTACCTTCCGGGGAGATTATGAAAGCGGCCTGGCTAAAATGATTGTCATCGGCCTGGGTAAACAGCAGGGCGCTGAGCTCTGCCATTCTACCGGCCCTCAGAACATGGCCGCCATGATCAAAGAACTGGCTGAGCACCTGATTGAAAAAACCAGTATTGTCTTTGGCCTGGGTTTAGTAGAGAACGCTTACGACGAAACCTGTCAAATCACGGCCCTGCCGGCAGAAGAAATTATAGATAAAGAGCCGGATTTATTAAAAGAAGCCCGGTCCCAGATGCCCTGTATCTACTTTAAGAATTATGATGTGCTGGTTATAGATGAGATGGGTAAGAACATCAGCGGAACGGGCCTTGATCCCAACATTGTAGGGCGCTATACCACCGAAACCATGAAGAACGAAAACTGGGTCCAGCGCATAGTCGTCCTGGACTTAACCGCTCTCACCCAGGGCAATGCCAACGGTATCGGGCTGGCCGATATCTGCTCTAAAAAGGCCTATCAAAAAATAAATTTTGAAAAAACCTATCCCAACTCCCTCACTACGGGAGTGGTCTTTTCCACAAAAATCCCCATGGTTATGAATAACGACCGCCAGGCCATCCAGGCGGCCATCAAAACCTGTTTTGACAGCGATAAGAATAAGATTCGCCTGGTGCGCATTAAAAATACCCTGCAGCTGGAAAATATTCAGATCTCTGAAGCCCTGCTCCCTGAAGCGCGTAAAAACCCCATGATTAAAGTTTTAAATGATCAAACCCGGCCTTTATCCTTCGATGAAGAAGGTAATCTAATCCTATAACTTGAAAAGAGGGTGATACTTAATTATGGCTGAAAGCGAACAAACTTATATCAGAACGGAACCGGAACCCTTAAAAGAGATCCTTACTGAGCTTTTAAGGCACTACCGGGTTCCTGAAAAAGACGCCCGGGTGGTCAGCGACGTTCTTGTTGCGGCAGATTTAAGGGGTATTGAGTCGCACGGGGTAAGCCGTTTGATTACTTACTATATCAACCGCCTTAAAAACGGCCTGATCAAGGCCGATCCCGCCGTCAAGCTGACCGCCAACCAGGGAGCAACCTTTCAAATAGATGCCGACAACGGCCTGGGGCACCCTCCAAGTTACCGGGCCATGGAAAAATGCCTGGAACTGGCTGAAAAGTACGGGGTGGGGATGGGCAGCGTTAAAAACAGCAACCACTTCGGCATAGCCGGTTATTACTCCATGATGGCCCTGGAAAAAAACATGATCGGAATCTGCCTTTCCAATGCCCAGTCGGCCATTTTACCCACCTTTGCCAGGCAGAAGCTCCTGGGCACCAACCCGATCAGCGTTGCCGCTCCGGCAGGAGATAAACTGCCCTTTGTCCTTGATATGGCAACCAGTATTGTCCCCCTGGGCAAAATCCAGGTAAGCAAGCGTAAGGAGGTCTCTATCCCGGAAGGCTGGGGCGCCGATCAGGAAGGCTTTACCACCACCGATCCCGCTGCTGTGCTCGAAGGGGGAGGGCTTTACCCCTTAGGCGGGCCTTCTGAAACGGCAGGCTATAAAGGTTACGGCCTGGCTGCTGTGGTTGATATCTTTACAGGGGTTTTAAGCGGGGCCGGTTTCTTATCGGCAGTTTTAAGTTCCGGCAACAGTACCGAACCCTGCGCGGTAGGCCATTTTATGGCCGCTGTTAAAATCGATGCCTTTATGGAACAAGAAACTTTTAAAGAGCGGATGGATGCCTTTATCGAGGAGCTTAAAACCGCTCCCAGGATCGAAG
>PWZG01000304.1 GCA_003567575.1 PVC group bacterium
CTTATGCCAAGATGGTTTGAACGTCCGACGCTGCATCCGCGGCGGTATCGATTGGCGCAAGATTGAACTGTTCAGTCAGAATCTTGACCACTGGCGGCGTTGCAAACGCCGGCAGCGATGGCCCCAGTCGTATGTTTTTGATTCCCAAATGCAGCAGCGTTAACAGGATGCAGACTGCTTTTTGTTCGTACCACGACAGAATAAACGATAGCGGCAGATCGTTTACGTTGGTATCGAACGCCTCCGCCAGGGCTGAAGCAATCCGGATTGCGGAATAGGCGTCGTTGCATTGACCGCAGTCCAGCAAACGCGGAATGCCGCCGATATCCCCGAACTCCATTTTGTTGAATCGGTATTTGCCGCAGGCCAGCGTCAGAATCACGCAATCTTCGGGCACGGCCTGCGCAAAATCCGTGTAATAATTCCGGCCACTCTTGGCGCCGTCGCAACCGCCGATGAGGAAGAAATGACGAATGGCGCCTGACTTTACGGCCGCGATGACCTTGTCGGCCACGTTCAGTACCGCGGTATGACCGAAACCTACGGTGATTGTCTGGTCGGAACCGTTCCGGTCGAACCCTGGCGCAGCCAGCGCTGCCTGGATCAAGGGTTCGAATTTGCGGTCGGCTATATGTTCAACGCCGGGCCAGGCGACCAGGCCTGAAGTGAACAAACGCGACTGGTAGGAATGCTTGGGTTTCTGCAAGCAGTTGGTCGTCATCAGGATTGCGCCGGGAAAATGATCGAATTCCGTGCGTTGATCCTGCCATGCGCCGCCGAAGTTGCCGGCCAGATGTTTGAAACTCCGTAACTTGGGATAGCCGTGCGCGGGCAGCATTTCGCCGTGCGTATAAACCTGAATGCCGCGACCTTCCGTTTGAATCAATAATTCCTCCAAGTCGAACAGGTCGTGACCCGATACGACAATTGCCTTGCCGGCGCGTGGTTCTACGTGAACAGCCGCCGGTTCCGGATCGCCAAAGCGTTCCCGGTGCGCGCGATCCAGCATTTCCATGACTTTCAGATTGACCGCACCGCATTCGAGGCACAGGTTGACAAGGTCGCCGGCGTCGGGCGACGTATCGGCCAGGGCCGACAGGGCGCGATGGAAAAAAGCGTTAACCTCGGCATCGCTATGCCCGAGGACCGCGGCATGATGCGCATAAGCGGCCATGCCTTTCAAGCCGTAAAGCAGTAATTCCTGGATGCCAACGATGTCCTCGCCCAGTAGCTCCATACGTTGCTCGATGCCGTTTTCTTCGCCTAACCTAATCAATTCGTCCAGATCCGTTGTCGTGTTCCAAACCGTGGTCGTGTGAATGTTTTTCGGCGTGATATTGTGCCGGCGACACGCGTCGCGATAGCGTGATACAGCGCGGTCAAAATCCCGGGCGGCTTGCGTAATGATGCCCGAAAGACGTTCGGGATCGAAATTGACGTTGGTTACCGTCGTGAACAGGGCGTTGATCACGGCCTTGTCGATGTCCGGATCGACGGTGTCCAACTGGCCGGCTTGATGGGCGACGCGGGCGATATCCTTGATTGCGATAATCAATAAATCCTGCAACGCGGCGGTTTCAGGATCTTTGCCGCAGGCGCCGTACGCAGTGCAGCCTTTTTGTTTGGCGGTTTGTTCGCATTGATAACAGAACATAATGGATTCTCCTTGGGTTTGTGATGATTAACAATGTGCGAAGGGTTGATGCGTTTCTTTAATGATTTTGTCGTATTGCTCTTCTCTTCAACCGTGAATCGTGAACCTTGAACGTTTACAAATATTATAACGTAAAATTTATTCTACGTCGGATCACCTCCTTGATGATTGGGTTCCGAAGCCGCCAGCGTTGCGGCCAGTTCGGCGACCGTGTGTTTTTTCAGGTAGTCGAGTGTTTGGCTGTTGATGTTGCGTACCAGCGGGCCGAGAATACATTTTCGATTGTGGCACATCGGGTGCCGTAACAAGCATTCTTGAACTTCCATTTTCCCTTCAATGGCTTCGACCAGTTCCAACAGGCTTATTTTGCGTGCTGGCCGCGAAAGACGATAACCGCCGCCCCGTCCGCGGGTCGCTTCGATCAGACCGGCACGGCTCAGCGTTTGCAGCACTTTTACAAGGTGGGCTGCGGATATGCTGAAGGTACGCGCAATTTGTAACGCAGTCGCCGATTGCCCTTCGTCGGTCGCCAGAAACATGGCGGCATGCAATCCGATCGCAACAGCATTCGACAACTTAAACAAGACGGCCATCGCTCCTCCTTTCCGCGGTTAAAAAATATATAGGTATAAGAATACCACAATAAGTCAAAATGTCAAGCAGGACAAAATTGTGGATTGTCGTGGAACGGTCCTCCCGGGCCGTTCTCTTCGTGATGGTTGCTGAAAAAACGCCGGGAAAACGGCGCAGGAGCACCGTTCTACGGGAAGAAACAACACATATCCGGCTTCGTTAGGAACCTATGCCGGGACAGGTCCGGCTTCGTTAATTTAAGATTTCGGACACCCCCTGAAGAACCTGAGCTTTCTCTGAGGCCACACTTGTCTGAGAGAACAGGGAAAACCTGGGCGAAAATCTTCGGGGGGCGAGAACGATGAGTAAACTACCATTCGCCCACCGATTTGCGGCCGCTGTAGGACGGGATGCCATCCCGTCCCACGAAA